>NZ_JBHMCY010000111.1:0-16041 GCF_042430725.1 Streptomyces cinereospinus
CACGGTCCTCGCAACTCCCAACTCGTGAGTGTTGCGAGGACCGCTAGAACCCAAGCAGGGTGCGGGGCCGTCTCCCGGTTCGGCCCTCCGCGCACCGGTCCTGGCGCGGACGCCGCGGTGCGGCACCAGAAGGGCCCGGGGCGACGATGTCTGAGACCAGGTGCCCGTGGCTGGGAACCGTCACCCCCCTCTATGGTCGTCTCGCCATGGTGAGCGGGCCGATCGAGCGCGCTCGCACAGGGGAACGAGCACCGCCCATGGGGGAAAGATGTCCACTGTCCACCGGCCGCCGACAGCCGTCGTCCGGCCTCTGCGCGCCGTCCTCGGCATCGTCGTCACCGTACTGACGGCCACGGCGCTCGCCGGCTGCGGCGGCGAAGGACAACAGAACACCACGACGAAGGAGCGCAGAGGGGGTGCGGCCCCCTCACCGACCGCCTCCGCCGCGCCCTCGTCGTCGAGACCCGTCGGCGCCCTGCCCGACGCCTACGACTTCACTCCCGCCCCGGAGCGCATACCGAGAACGGCGGCCCAGGCCCGGGTCCTCACGCGCAACGCCTCGCTCACGCCAGCCGACTGGTCACCGGGGATGGTCCGGCACGACCCGTATGAGCTGGCCGGCACCTGGCCGGTGCTGCCCGACACCTGCGTATGGACCCGCGCGGGCCTGCCCGAGGGGGTGCTGGACAGCTACAGCCGCCGCATCGATCTGCCGGCCGAGGACGGCAAGGGGCGCGTGCAGGGATCGGTGACGGTCACCGTGCACCGCGACGACGCGAGCGCTGACCGGGAGTTGAAGGACACCGTCCAGGAAAGCTTCCGTTGCCCCGTGCAGGACCTCGGGGGCGGGCAGCAGCTCCACGGGCTGATGTCGATGCACCTCGACCCCAAGGACGTCAAGCACGCCGACGCCACGCTCTTCGAAGCCGGCACTTACTCAGGACCCTCCTCCGAGGGAGCCCAGTCCTACGTGTGGACCAAGTCCCGTATCGGACCCGTCACCACGGCCGTTTCCGTCAAGGGCGCCACGGGATACACGGCCAGTGACCTGATGCGGCTCGCCGCGGAGGCCGGCGCGAAGATGCTGTACCGGGTGGAGCTGGCACTGAAGTGAGCCATCTGCAGCCCCTCGCACCGGGGGATCCGGCGCGCATCGCCGGCTACCGCGTACTGGGCCGGCTCGGGACGGGCGGCATGGGAGTCGTTCTGCTCGGCCGGTCGGCGGGCGGTACGCTCGTCGCCGTCAAGCTGATCCGGGCCGAGTACGCGGACGACGCCTCCTTCCGCGCCCGGTTCCGGCGCGAGGTCGCCATCGCCCGCCAGGTGCGCACTCGTTACGCTGTTCCGGTCGTCGACGCGGACACCGAGGCCGCCGCCCCGTGGCTGGCGACCGCGTTCGTGCCGGGGCCGTCGCTGGCCGACGCCGTCGGGGCCGCCGGACCGCTGCCGGTGCGCAGCGTATGGGCGCTGGGCAGGATGCTCGCCGAGGCACTGGAGGCGGTCCACACCGCGGGCACGGTGCACCGGGACGTCAAGCCCGGCAACGTCCTGCTCGCACCGGACGGTCCGCGCCTCATCGACTTCGGCATCGCCCGCGCGCTGGACGACACCGTGCTCACGGCCGCGGACGTGGTGGTCGGCTCTCCCGGCTTCCTGTCCCCGGAGCAGGCCCAGGGCCGGCCCGTCGGGCCGGCCAGCGACGTCTTCTCGCTGGGCTGCGTGCTCGCCTACGCGGCGACCGGGACCCGGCCCTTCGGCAGCGGTCCCGTCGAGGCCGTGCTGTTCCGTACGGTGTACGACCCGGCGCGTCTCGACGGCGTCCCGGCGCGGCTGCGGGCGGTTGTCGAGGCGTGCCTGACCAAGGAACCCGCTGGGCGCCCCACCGCCGCGCACCTGCGGGCCGTCTGCGCGCAGGACGGCACCGAAGAGGCCTGGCTGCCTCACTCCGTCACCCACCTCATCGCCGAACGCTCGGCCCGGATGCTGAGCCTGCCGGAGATCGACGCGACCCACGTCGACAGCCCGGCACCGACCGTCCCGTCCATCGGATCGGACACCACGCAGGACGTCAGGCCGCCGGGCAGGCGGCGGGCGCTCACCTACCTGGCCTCCACAGCCGCCGGTCTCGCCGCCGCCGGGACATCGGCGTGGCTGATCGGCCGCGCCGATGACAGCGCCGCCCGCGGCAGCGGCACGCGAACGCCCGCGCTGCGCCTCGGACTGCAGGCCGACCTCAGCGGCCCCGGGCGTCAGCAGGGCAGAGCCAACGAGCAGGGCGTCCGGCTCGCCGTCGCGGAACACAACGCCCGCGACGGCAATCCGTTCACGCTGGCCCTGACCACTGTCGACGACCGGGGCGACCCGTCGGCCGCGGAGGCCGCCGCCCGCCGCCTCGCCGCCGACGAGGAGATCGTCGCCGTGATCGGCGCGAGCGGCGCGGAGGCCGTCGGAGCCACGATCCCCCTCTACGACGCGGCGGGGCTCACCCTCCTCAGCGTGCTCGACGGCGACATCCGCCACATCAACCGCGTCTTTCTGTGTGCCAGACCCAGCAACGCCCTGCAGATGTACCCGGTCGCGCAGTACCTCGGGCTGCACGACCTCGACGACATCGCCCTGGTCGACGACGAGAGCGAGTACGGGCGCCAGGTGACCCGCTTCTTCGGTGAGGCACTGCGGGGTGAGGGCGGGCGCACCGTCCTGCCGGTGACGGTCCCCGCGCACGGCAAGGACACCGGCTCCCTGGTCCGGGCCATGGCCGCGCGGTCTCCCGGCGCCGTGGTCTACGGCGGCGAGGCCGAGGGCATGGACGGCTTCGCCCGGGCGCTGGCGGGGACCGGATACCGCGGCCCCCGCATCGCCAGCCAGGCGGCCCACGACTCCCGCTTCCCCGCGCGGGCCGGGGCCGCCGCCGACGGCTGGATCGTCGTGTCCACGGCCACTGATCCGGCGGCCGCGCCGTCGGCGCGTGATTTCACCCGGGCGTTCCGTACCCGCTACCGGACGGATCCGCCCGCCTTCGCCGCCGAAGCCTATGACGCGGTGCGGCTGATCGCCTCCTGCGTACGCGGCCTGGGACGGCCCCGGCCGACCCGGCACGACCTGGTGCCCGTACTGCGGAACACGCGGCACAGGGGCGTGTCGAAGACGTATGCCTTCGAGCCGGAGAACGGCGGATACGTGGGCACGGGCGTGTTCTTCTACCGCGTGGCCGCGGGGCGTTTCCGTTTCCTCGGCGCCGATCCCCGAACGGTGTGATCCGCCGCCCGCGCAGCGGGCGGCGGACCGGTCGAGTGGTCCGCCGCCCTGTGCCGGTTCCCGTACTCGGGGCCGAGCGGTGGAGCGAGGGCCGTGACCCTGGCTGAGCGGCGCGGCTCGGCGGTCGTGCTCGTCAGTCGACCGGCCAGGTGTGGGCCGGGGCGTTGAGGTGCATGTAGTCGATGTAGAGCTGCGTCATGCGGCGCAGGGCGTCGTGGCGGCCGGTGGCGGAGCGGGCCGCGTGGTGGAACATCTCCTTCTGCCACACCGCCCCGTTGCGGGCGGTGACGCAGCGCTGCTCGATGACGCCGAGCAGGGGTTCGCGCCAGGCGTCGTCCATGCCGGAGCGCTCCAGGCCCCGGTGGGCGAGGGGCAGCAGGCGGCGCAGGACGAGTTCGGGTGCCGGGACCTCGCCCATGCCGGGCCAGTAGAGGCGGGCGTCGATGCCGTGGCGGGCGGCCGCGTGCAGGTTGTCCTCGGCGGCCGCGAAGGACATCCGCGACCACACGGGCCGTTCCTCTTCCACCAGGGCGCGGGTGAGCCCGTAGTAGAAGGCGCCGTTGGCGAGGGTGTCGGCGACGGTCGGGCCGGCGGGCAGGACCCGGTTCTCGACCCGGACGTGCGGTTTGTCGTGGGCGATGGCGTAGACCGGACGGTTCCAGCGGTAGATCGTGCCGTTGTGCAGGGTCAGCTCGCCCAGGTCGGGGATGTCGCCGCGCTCCAGCGTCTCCAGGGGGTCCTGCTCGTCGCACAGGGGCAGCAGGGCCGGGAAGTAGCGCAGGTTCTCCTCGAAGAGGTCGAAGACGCTGGTGATCCAGCGTTCGCCGAACCAGACCCGGGGCCGCACGCCCTGCACCTTGATCTCCTGCGGGCGGGTGTCGGTCGCCTGCTCGAACAGCGGGATACGGGTCTCGTGCCAGAGCTCCTTGCCGAACAGGAACGGCGCGTTGGCCGCCAGCGCCACCTGGATCCCGGCGATGGCCTGGGCCGCGTTCCAGTAGCCGGGGAACTCCTCCGGGGAGACCTGGAGGTGGAACTGGGTGCTGGTGCACGCCGCCTCCGGGGTGATCGTGTCGGCGTAGGTCCGCAGCCGGTCGACGCCGTCCACCTCGATGTGCAGGTCCTCGCCCCGGGCCGCGAAGACCTGGTCGTTGAGCAGCCGGTAGCGGGGGTTCTCCGAGAGCGCCCGCTCACCGACGTCCTGCTGGCGCAGCGTGGGGAGGATGCCGACCATGATCAGGTGCGCGCCGACCGACCGGGCGCGTTCGTCGGCGTGGTTGAGCGCGGCGCGGATCTCGGACTCCCAGGCGTCCGGGCCGCCCTCGGTCAGCCGGCGGGGCGGGACGTTGATCTCCAGGTTGAACCGGCCCAGCTCCGTCGACCACGCCGGGTCCGCGATCGCCTCCAGCACGTCGCTGTTGCGCATCGCCGGCTCGGCGGCGTCGTCCACCAGGTTCAGCTCGATCTCCAGCCCCACCTGCGGCCGCCCGGACTCGAACCGCGCCTCGCGCAGCATCCGCGCGAACGCCTCCAGGCACCGCTGCACCTTGATCCGGTAGCGGCGGCGGTCCTCGCGGGTGAAGACCACCGCCGGGACGTCCCGTCCCATCGGGCCTCCCGAGTCCCCCCGGAAACCTGTCGTCTCCAGCGTCGCACCGGGTGGGCGAGATGTCAGCGCCAGCCGAAACGGCGGTCCACCACCGCCGAGAACTCCTCCAGGGTCAGCACCGCGTCCCCGTTCTGGTCGGCCGCGTCGAACAGCGCCGAGGAGGCGTCCGCGTCCCCCACGGCCCACAACGGCAGGACGCCCGAGGCGGCCAGGGTGGGGCCCTTGGTGCGCAGGGCGGTGATCACCTCTTCGCGGGTCAGGGTCCCGTTCTGGTCCAGGTCGAGCGCCTCGAACAGCTTCCTGGCTTTCTCACTCATGGTGTCGTCCTCGTCCTGGGTACGTCCGGAAGGCCCCGCGGAGCCGACGGCTCGGGCCCCCAGGAAGACCGTAGTTCCCTCGGTTCCGTTCAGTGCGGGGAGGGCCAGTCGTAGCCCTGCGACTCGACGCGGACGCCGCCCGCCGCCGCGGGGCCACCGGCCTGGGCGGCCGGTGCGTGGTCCTCGGGGGCGGCCGGTGCGGGGTCGGGGGCCGCGTCGAGGAATCGCGTGGGTCTCGTCGGACAGGGCCGCCAGGTCGCGGACCAGGCCCAGCTGATGGGCGCACCAGGCGCCGGCGTTGTCCTTCAGGGGGGCGTAACTGCTGGTGTGCCGGTGGATGATGCCGCCCGCGACGCGGTTGTGCTCCGCGCGTTCCGCCATGTCGCGGTCGTGGTGGCAGACGTTGCGCAGCCCGTGCAGCTGGGACGTGCGGCCGTCCCGGAAGGGCGCCGCGAGCTGGGGCAGGTGCGGTCGGCGGCCGACCCGTCGGCGAGCAGCGCGGGCAGCGGCCCCTCGGCCCACCGCGCGCAGGTGCTCCGCGGCCAGCACGACCTCGAACTCGACACAGCACGTACTCCGCCGCGTCGTCCGCCCCCCGGACATCCGCAGTCCCCCTCGACGACCAATGGACTCAGAAGGTAACTGGACGAGCGCCGCGGGACCGGCGAGCGGGAAAACCGGCGGCGACGAGTGCACGGGCTCGTCGCCGCCCGGCGGTCAGAGACGCTCGGGCGTCCTGATGCCCAGCAGGGCCATGCCCCGGTGCAGCGTGCGGGCCGTGATGTCGCACAGGAACAGGCGGTTCTCGATCTGCTCCCCGGTCTCCGCCTTCAGCACCGGGCACTTGTCGTAGAAGGACGTGTACAGCGACGCCAGCTGGTACAGGTACGACGCCAGCTTGTGCGGGGCGTACTCGCGCGCCGCCTCCGCGACCGTCTCCGCGAACGCGTCCACGTGCAGGCCCAGCGCGCGCTCCGCCTCGTGCAGCGCCAGCTCCGGGCGGGCCTGCGGGCCGGTCTCGCCGGCCTTGCGCAGGATCGACTGGATACGGGCGTAGGCGTACTGGAGGTAGACCGAGGTGTCGCCGTTCAGCGAGACCATCTGGTCCAGGTCGAACTTGTAGTCCCGGTTGGCCGAGGTGGACAGGTCGGCGTACTTCACCGCGCCGATGCCCACCTGGGCGCCGCGCTCGGCGATCTCCGCCTCGGACAGGTCCTGGGCCTTCTCCCGGACGACGGCGGAGGCGCGGTCGATCGCCTCGTCCAGCAGGTCGACCAGGCGGACCGTCTCGCCCTCACGGGTCTTGAACGGCTTGCCGTCCTTGCCGAGGACGGTGCCGAAGGCCAGCTGGTACGCCGTCACCTCGTCGTTGAGCCAGCCCGCCCGGCGGGCCGTCTCGAAGACCATCTTGAAGTGCAGCGACTGGCGGGCGTCCACCACGTAGATCAGGCTGTCCGCCTTGAGGTGGAAGACGCGGTCGCGGATCGCGGACAGGTCGGTCGCCGCGTAGCCGTAGCCGCCGTCCGACTTCTGCACGATCAGCGGGACCGGCTTGCCGTCCGGGCCCTTGACGTCGTCGAAGAAGACACACAGCGCGCCCTCGGAGCGGACCGCCACGCCGGACTCCTCCAGCAGGCGGCAGGTCTCCGCGAGCATGTCGTTGTAGCCGGACTCGCCGACGATGTCGGGGTCGCGGACCTCCAGGTCCAGCTTCTCGAAGACCGAGAAGAAGTAGATCTTCGACTCGTCGACGAACTTCTGCCACATGGCGAGCGTGTGCGGGTCGCCGGCCTGGAGGTCCACGACGCGGCGGCGCGCCCGGGTCTTGAACGCGTCGTCGGAGTCGAACAGCTTGCGGGCGGCCTTGTAGAGGCGGTCGAGGTTCGACATCGCCTCCTCGCCGCTGACCTCGGCGGCCCGGTGGTCCAGCTCGTGCGGGTGCTCGTCGAGGTACTGGATGAGCATGCCGAACTGGGTGCCCCAGTCGCCGATGTGGTGCCGGCGGACCACGTTCTCGCCGGTGAACTCCAGGAGCTGGACGACCGAGTCGCCGATCACCGCGGAGCGCAGGTGGCCGACGTGCATCTCCTTGGCCACGTTCGGCTGGGCGTAGTCGATGACCGTCGTGCCGGGGTGCTCCGCGCGCGGCACGCCGAGGCGGGCGTCGGGGTCGGCGGCGCGGGCGGCGAGGTTCTCGGTGATCGCCCGGTCGGTCACGGTGACGTTGAGGAAGCCGGGGCCGGAGACCTCGACGTCCTCGATGACGTCGCCGGTGGTGATCCCCGCGACGACCCGGACCGCCAGGTCACGCGGGTTCGCCTTCGCCTTCTTGGCCAGCGCGAGGATGCCGTTGGCCTGGAAGTCGGCCCGGTCGCTTCGTCGCAGCAGCGGGTCGACCCCGTCGGCCTCCGGGAGGGCGGAGGCGAGGGCGTCGGCGAGGCGCTGGTGGACGGAGGCGGTGAGGGACGTGACCGAGGCCATAGGAATGGGTGCCGTTCTCCTCGTGGGTTCGGATAGACACGGTCAGTATCCCATGGGGGCTGAAGCGGTTTCTCACAAGGCGTTTTCGCCGTTGCCGTCGGAGCTGGGAGAATGAGGACCGCCAGCCGTTGACCGTACCGGCTGCCTCAGGAGAAAGAAGGACGTGCCGATCGTGGCTCAGAGCACCGAGACCACCGACTGGGTCTCCCGTTTCGCGGATGAGGTCATCGAGGAGTCGGAGCGCCGGGCCCCGGGCAAACCCGTCGTCGTCGCGTCCGGGCTCTCCCCCTCCGGACCCGTCCACCTGGGCAACCTGCGCGAGGTCATGACCCCGCACCTGGTCGCCGACGAGATCCGCCGGCGGGGTCACGAGGTCCGCCACCTGATCTCGTGGGACGACTACGACCGGTACCGCAAGGTGCCCGCCGGGGTCGAGGGCGTCGACGAGTCCTGGAGCGAGCACATCGGCAAGCCGCTGACCTCCGTGCCGGCGCCCGCCGGGTCGCCGCACGCGAACTGGGCCGAGCACTTCAAGGCGGCCATGGTCGAGTCGCTGGGCGAGCTGGGCGTCGAGTTCGACGGGATCAGCCAGACGGAGCAGTACACCTCCGGGGCGTACCGCGAGCAGATCCTGCACGCGATGCGGCACCGGGGGGACATCGACGCCGTCCTCGCGCAGTACCGCACCAAGCCCAAGGGCGGCGGGAAGCCGCAGCAGAAGCCGGTCGACGAGGCCGAGATCGAGGCCGCGGAGGGGTCCGGGGCGGCCGGCGAGGACGACGGCAGCTCCGGTACCGCCGGGTACTTCCCGTACAAGCCCTACTGCGGCAACTGCGAGAAGGACCTGACCACCGTCATCTCCTATGACGACACCACCACCGAGCTGACGTACGCCTGCACGGCCTGCGGCTTCTCCGAGACCGTCCGGCTGAACGAGTTCAACCGCGGCAAGCTGGTCTGGAAGGTCGACTGGCCGATGCGGTGGGCGTACGAGGGCGTGGTCTTCGAGCCGAGCGGTGTCGACCACTCGTCGCCGGGCTCCAGCTTCCAGGTCGGCGGCCAGATCGTCGGCATCTTCGGCGGCGAGCAGCCGATCGGCCCGATGTACGCGTTCGTCGGTATCTCCGGGATGGCGAAGATGTCCTCCTCCCGGGGCGGGGTGCCCACCCCGGCCGACGCGCTGAAGATCATGGAGCCGCAGCTGCTGCGCTGGCTGTACGCCCGGCGCCGGCCCAACCAGTCGTTCAAGATCGCCTTCGACCAGGAGATCCAGCGGCTGTACGACGAGTGGGACAAGCTCGACGCCAAGGTCGCCGACGGCTCCGCGCTGCCGGCCGACGTGGCCGCGCACGCACGGGCGGTCGGCACCGCCGCCGGCGAGCTGCCGGGTACGCCGCGGCCGATGCCGTACCGGACCCTGGCGTCCGTCGCCGACATCACCGCCGGGCACGCGGACCAGGCGCTGCGCATCCTCAGCGAGCTGGACCCCGACCAGCCGCTCGGCTCGCTCGACGAGGTGCGCCCCCGGTACGACCGGGCGGAGGCGTGGATCAACACCCACGTGGCCGCCGACCAGCGGACCGTCGTGCGCGAGGAGCCCGACACCGAGCTGCTGGAGTCGCTGGACGAGGCGTCCCGGCAGTCGGTGCGGCTGCTGCTCGACGGGCTGGCGGAGCACTGGTCGCTGGACGGCCTGACCCACCTCGTCTACGGGGTGCCCAAGGTCCGGGCCGGGTTCTCCGCCGACGCCACGCCCAAGGAACTCCCGCCGGAGATCAAGACGGCCCAGCGGGCGTTCTTCGCCCTGCTGTACCACCTGCTGGTGGGCCGGGACACCGGGCCCCGGCTGCCCACGCTGCTGCTGGCGGTGGGGCAGGAACGGGTGCGGCGCCTGCTCGGCGGATAAGCGGTCACGGCAGAAGGGGCCCTCGCGACGGGGGCCCCTTCGTCATGTCCTCCCGCCGGTGCCCGCCTACGCGATGTGGTCCTCCTCCAGCTCCGCGTAGTGGCGGTTGGTGAACTGGTTGACCAGGCGCTTGGCGTCCGCGCCCTCCAGGCGGATGCCGAACTCCGCCTCGATGTTGTCGACCAACTGGTTCGGCGTCGGATAGCTGCCGTTGATCGACTGCTTGAAGACCTGGTAGTACGCATCGTCGTCCGGCACCGGGGGCAGCGTGCCACCGCCCTCGCCCAGCTCCCGGGTGCGGCCCGGACCCACCGGGATGGGGAACGTGCCGGTGTCCTCCGGGGAGGGCTCCGCAGACGGGGGTTCCTCGTACGGCTGCTGGTACTGCTCCGCCCGACGCTGCTCCTCGTACCACTCGGCGTACGCGGCCTCCGGGTCGTAGTCGGGGTCGTAGCCGCCGTGGTACTCGATGGACTGCGGGTCCCGGGCGTGCAGCCAGAGGTTCTGCGGCTCGGCCTGCCCGTCCGGCAGCGGGGCCTCGGGGGCCTCGGGGACGTCGGCGGCCTGCGGGCGCCGCCCGGCGGGGGGCGCGGCCACGGTCTTCTCGGCGACGGCGGTCACCGGCTCCGCCGCCGTCAGTTGCGGCGCCGGCGGCGCCGGCGGTATCAGCGCCGGCTCGATGCCCGCCGCCGCCAGGCCCGCCGGGGCGGTGTCCGCGAGGGGGACGCCGTACTTGGCCAGGCGCAGCGGCATCAGCGCCTCCACCGGGGCCTTGCGGCGCCAGGCCCGGCCGTAGCGGGAGCGCAGCCGGGCCTGGTAGACCAGACGCTCCTGCTCCAGCTTGATCACCTGGTCGTAGGAGCGCAGCTCCCACAGCTTCATCCGCCGCCACAGCAGGAAGGTGGGGACCGGGGAGAGCAGCCAGCGGGTGAGGCGGACGCCCTCCATGTGCTTGTCGGCGGTGATGTCCGCGATCCGGCCGATGGCGTGCCGCGCGGCCTCCACCGCGACGACGAACAGGATCGGGATGACGCCGTGCATGCCGACGCCCAGCGGGTCCGGCCAGGCCGCCGCGCCGTTGAACGCGATCGTCGCCGCCGTCAGCAGCCAGGCCGTCTGGCGCAGCAGCGGGAAGGGGATGCGGATCCAGGTCAGCAGCAGGTCCAGGGCGAGCAGGACGCAGATGCCCGCGTCGATGCCGATCGGGAAGACGTAGCTGAAGTCCCCGAAGCCCTTCTTCAGCGCGAGCGCGCGTACGGCGGCGTACGACCCCGCGAAGCCGATGCCCGCGATGATCACGGCACCGAAGACGACCACGCCGATGAGAACGCGGTGCATCCGTGTCAGTTGTAGTGGCGCGGCCACCCGTGCTCCCCTCCCACTGCGTGTTGTTGCGCGCCCAACAGGGTGGCACATGTGTACGGGGAGCGGGTGGCCGGACCGGGCACGTCAGCCCTTCCGTGACGCTTCCGGTGACGGCCGGCGATCCACCGCGTTCCCGGGGTTCAGCCCGCCTTCAGCGGGGTGCCGGACGAAGTGGCGGCCGCCGCGGCCGACTTGGCGGCCGACGCCGACGGTGCCGCGGTGCTCCCCGGAGCCGCCGAGGCATCCGTGCCGTTCGCCTCGGTGACCGCGGCCACCGCCTCGTCGGCCGCCTGCCGCGCCGCCTTCATCAGCTCGTCGGCGTCGGGCGTGCTGTCGCCGGCCAGGCCCGCGCCGTTGTAGTCGAGGGTGACGACGACGTTCTCGACGCGCGCCACGACCGTCTGCTGCTTGAAGGCGCCTTCCTTCTTCTTCAGGTCGTAGCGCACGGCCGTCGCCTGGTCACCGGTACCGGTGAGCGGCTCGGCCCCGGTGTTCTGCGCGCCCTCGGCCGACTTCGCCTCGGCGACCTGCTTCGCGTAGTACTCCTGCGCCCGCTGCTCGCCCGTGCCCCGGGTGACGTCGGACTCGAAGCGCAGCAGGGACACGTTCAGCCAGCGGAACTGCGAACCCCTGACGCCGTTGTTGTCGAGGCTGTCCCAGGAACAGCCGGCCCGCAGCGAGACGTCGTCCGAGGTGCTCTCCTTGCCCGACGCGCCGGCCTCGGGGACCAGCTCCTCCAGCGTCTTCTTCGACAGCACCGAGCACGGCTCGGGCAGCTTCGCGTACGCCGCCGCCTGCACCGTGGGCGTGGGGCTCGCGGTCGCGCTTGCCGGGCTTGCGGACGCCTGCTCGGCGTCCGCGCCCGCACCGGAGTCCGAGGAGCAGCCGGCGGCGATCAGCATCACGGGGACGGCCGCCGCGCCCGCAAGGACGCGGCTGAGGCGGCTGGCTCGCAGGGTGCGCTGGTCGGCTCGCTGTGCTCGTCGCTGCATGGTTCCTTCACTCATGACGCTCGGGTTACGGGTCCGAGGGGCCACGGTACGCGGTGGCACGAGGGCGCGGACGCGGTTCGGCCGCTTCGCCCGGGGGCCCGCTCTGCGGTTACTCCCCGAGCGAGTCAGCCAGCTCCGCGGCCAGTTTCCGTGCCCTGTCCTGCAGTTCCTTGCTGTCCGGGACGACTCCGACGGTCGCCGGCTGCTCCTCGTACACGATGGTCACGATGACGTTGGACGTGCGGAACGCCACAGTCACCGTGCGCTGCGTGGCCGTCGAACCGGAGCTGCTCAGCTCGTCGTCGAGGAACGCCTCGTCGGCGAGGTCGTCCAGGACACGGGGTTGCAGGGCGATGGGGGTGGCGCTGGAGGCGGGGTCCGGCGTGCCGCTCGCGGTGCCGCCGAGGGTGGCCGAGGGGCCGCCCTGGGGGGAGTTGGGGGAATCCGGGCCGGTGGAGCCGGTGGAGCCGGTGGGGCCGGTGGGGCCGGTGGCGGACGGGGAGGCCGTCCCGGCCGGGGACGGCGGCTGCGTCTCCGTCACCGTGGGCTCCGGCAGGTCCGCCGCCGTGCGCCGGGCCGCGAACAGCTGCTGCGCCTGGTCGTCGTCGCTGACCGCGCTGTCGTACGACACCACGCGCTCGAAGTCGACGAACAGGTAGTCCGTGGCGACGGTGGACTCGACCTTCCAACGGCAGCCGACCTTGCGGTCGTTGTCGTAGGTGAGGGTGGCCCGGCCCTGGTGGGCCTGCTCGCGCTGTTCCGCGTCGGCGATCTGCTGGATGCCGGGCAGCAGCGAGCCGAGGGTGTCCTGACGGACCGCGCCGCAGGGCTCGGGCAGGGTGCGGTAGCGGCCGGGTTCGGCCGCCGCGGGCGCCGTGCCGGAGCCGCCCTGGTTGGCGTCGTCCGTGGAGCCGCCGTCGTCCGGGCCGCCGGTGCAGCCGGCGAGCAGGGCCGCGAGGAGCGCGGCGACGCCGGTTACGTACGCCTTCCGCTGCACGGTCAGGCTCCTCTCGCAGGTTAATCGCTTGCTGTCCCGGGGCTCGCCCTGGAGACAATGTGTATCGCACGCACTGCTGTGAACGCCGGTCCGTTGTCCTTTACGTCGACCTTGCGTCGGTATTGCGTTTCCAGGCTTTGAACTTCTTTCGGGGGAATGAGGACGTTATGTCGTATGTCGAGATACCGGGCGCGAAGGTGCCGATCCGGATGTGGACGGACCCCGCGACGGTCGAGGAGGGTGCGCTCCAGCAGCTGCGGAACGTGGCGACCCTGCCGTGGATCAAGGGGCTCGCGGTCATGCCGGACGTGCACTACGGCAAGGGCGCGACCGTCGGGTCGGTGATCGCCATGCGGGGTGCGGTGTGCCCGGCGGCGGTCGGGGTCGACATCGGCTGCGGGATGTCCGCGGTGAGGACCTCCCTGACGGCGAACGACCTGCCGGGGGACCTGTCCCGGCTGCGCTCGAAGATCGAGCAGGCCATTCCGGTGGGGCGGGGGATGCACGACAGCCCCGTCGACCCCGGGCGCTTCCACGGGCTGGCGACGGCCGGATGGGACGACTTCTGGGGCCGGTTCGGCGGGGTGGCCGAGGCGGTGCGGTTCCGCGAGGAGCGGGCCGCCAGGCAGATGGGAACGCTGGGCGCGGGGAATCATTTCGTCGAGGTGTGCGTCGACACCTCCGGCGCGGTGTGGCTGATGCTGCACTCCGGCTCCCGCAACATCGGCAAGGAACTCGCCGAGCACCACATCGGCGTCGCCCAGCGGCTCCCGCACAACCAGGGCCTGGTCGACCGCGACCTCGCCGTCTTCGTGGCGGACACCCCGCAGATGGCGGCCTACCGCAACGACCTGTTCTGGGCGCAGGAGTACGCGAAGTACAACCGCTCGCTGATGATGGCGCTGCTGAAGGACGTGGTGCGCAAGGAGTTCAAGAAGGCCAAGCCGGTCTTCGAGCAGGAGATCTCCTGCCACCACAACTACGTGGCGGAGGAGCGGTACCAGGGGATGGACCTGCTCGTGACCCGCAAGGGCGCGATCCGGGCCGGCGCCGGCGAGTACGGCATCATCCCGGGCTCCATGGGCACCGGCTCGTACATCGTCAAGGGCCTCGGCAACGAGACGGCCTTCAACTCGGCCTCGCACGGCGCCGGCCGGCGGATGAGCCGCAACGCCGCCAAGCGGCGCTTTACCGTCGAGGACCTGGAGGAGCAGACGCGGGGCGTGGAGTGCCGCAAGGACTCCGGCGTGGTGGACGAGATCCCGGGCGCGTACAAGCCGATCGATCAGGTCATCGACCAGCAGCGGGACCTCGTCGCGGTCGTCGCCAAGCTGCGGCAGGTCGTCTGCGTGAAGGGCTGATCCGTACTCAGCTCTCCCGGTACAGCTTGGTGTTGGAGGCCTGGGCGCGGGGGCGGACCACCAGCAGGTCGATGTTGACGTGGCTGGGGCGGGTGACCGCCCAGGTGATGGTGTCGGCCACGTCGTCGGCGGTGAGGGGGCCGGGGACGCCCTCGTAGACCTTGGCCGCGCGCTCCGCGTCGCCGTTGAAGCGGGTCAGCGCGAACTCCTCGGTCCTGACCAGGCCGGGGGCGACCTCGATGACCCGGACCGGCTCGCCGAGCAGTTCCAGGCGGAGGGTCTCGGCGAGGACGTGGGCGCCGTGCTTGGCGGCGACGTAGCCGCCGCCGCCCTCGTAGGTGCCGTGGCCGGCGGTGGAGGAGACCACGACCACCGTGCCGTCGCCGCTCGCGACCAGCTTGGGCAGCAGGGCCTGGGTGAGGTTGAGGGTGCCGATGACGTTGGTCTCGTACATCCGCCGCCAGTCGGCCGGGTCGCCGGTGGCCACCGGGTCCAGGCCCAGTGCCCCGCCCGCGTTGTTGACCAGCACGCCGATCGTCTGGAAGGCGGTCGCGAACTCGTCCACCGCCGCGCGGTCGGTGACGTCCAGGGGGTATGCCGTCGCCTGGCCGCCGGCCGCGCCGATCTCCTCGGCCAGGGCCTCGATGCGGTCCTTGCGGCGGGCGGTGAGGACGACGCGGTAGCCCGCGGCCGCCAGCTGCCGGGCCGTCGCGGCGCCGATGCCGCTGCTGGCGCCGGTGACTACTGCTATGCGGGACGCGGGCATGGGGGTGCTCCTCGGGTCGTCAGGAGTGGCCTTGCGTGGTCGGGGCCAGGATATGCGGGGGTGGGGGGTGCGGTGATTTCTTCGGCTGCGGGGTGGCGGGTCCGCGGGGGTGGGTCGCGGGGGGTTCGCGTGGTCGGCCGGGTGCGGGGCGGTGGGGCCGGCCGCGCGGTTCCCCGCGCCCCCGAGGGCGGGTCCGTGGCCCCGGGCCGAGGTCAGTTCCCGCGGGGGGACCACATGATCACGGCCATGCCGGCCAGGCAGATCAGTGCGCCCGTGAGGTCCCAGCGGTCCGGGCGGTAGCCGTCCGCGACCATCCCCCAGGCGATCGAACCGGCGACGAAGATCCCGCCGTACGCGGCCAGGACGCGGCCGAAGTGGGCGTCGGGCTGGAAGGTGGCGACGAAGCCGTAGGCGCCGAGGGCGAGGACGCCGCCGGCGATCCACAGCCAGCCGCGCTGTTCCCGCCAGCCCTGCCAGACCAGCCAGGCGCCGCCGATCTCGAAGACGGCGGCGACGAGGAAGAGGGCGGCGGAGCGGAGGGCGAGCACGGGGTCAGCTTTCCATGTCCGGTATCGGGGCCGCGGGTCCGGCCGGACCCCGCTGACCGTGGGGTCGCCGCAGCAGGTGATCGAGAAGACGCTGAGCTTCCGCGAGTACGCCGGTGACTACCAGCGCCGGCTGTTCCTGATCGACCACGCCGGGCTGCCGCTGAAGACCGTGCTGGAACAGCTCGACCTGCTGGGCGAGGAGGTCGTGCCGGTGCTGCGCCAGGAGTTCGCGGCCGGGCGGCCGGCGGGCGTCCCGCAGGCGCCGACGCACGAGTCGCTGCTGGCGGCCGCCGCCGAGGCGGAGAAGGTGAGCGCCGGATGAAACTCGTCGTGGTGTCCGCGGGGCTGAGCGTGCCGTCGTCCACGCGGCTGCCGGGCGACCGGCCGGCCGGCGCCGTGGGCCGGCGGGCGCCGTGGGCCGGCGGGCGCCGTGGGCCGGCG
>NZ_JBHMCY010000112.1:0-15843 GCF_042430725.1 Streptomyces cinereospinus
CCCCTTCAACGCCACACCGAACCGAAGGACACGCCGACCTGACCAAGCACTACTAGGGGCACGGGCTGTCCCTCGGCGTCCAGCACATGGGCGTCGACCCCGCTGATCGGCCTGCCGATGGGCGGGCGCAGTCCTGCCGGACCCGGGGGGACGTGGCCCGCTGTCGCCACCACGGTGTTCTCCGTCGGCCCGTAGTGGTTGAACAGCTGGAACGGCAGGCCGTCGGGGGGTGCTGCCGGCAGCACGTCGCCGCCGGTCAGCAGCGTGCGCAGCGCGGTGTCGGCCGGCCACGGTTCGTCCAGTGCGGCCGCGGCGACGGGGGTGGGCAGGAATGCCGTGGTGATCTTCTGCTCGCTGAGCCAGCGCACCAGTTCCGTCGGCGCGGCCCGCAGGTGCGGCGGGACGACGGTCAAGGTGGCGCCGGCCGCGAGGGTGGGCCATATCTCCCACGTGGACGCGTCGAATCCAGGGCTGGCGAACAGTGTGGTGCGGTCCGCCGGAGCGAGCGCGTACTCGGCCATGTGCCAGGCGACCAGGTTGGCGAGCCCCCGGTGTTCCAGTGCGACGCCCTTGGGCCGGCCGGTGGACCCCGAGGTGTAGATGAGGTAGGCCAGCCGCTCCGGGGTGAGCTGGTCGGCGTGGACCGGCTCGCCGGCGTCGGCGGTGTCGGCGTCCAGGCTGAGGACGTGGAGGTTGTGTGCGAAGGCCGGCAGCTGCGGTCGTGTCCGGGACGTGGTGAGGATCGTACGTGCGCCGGCGTCCTGCAGGATGAAGGCGATCCGCTCGGCCGGGTAGCTCGGGTCCATGGGCAGGTAGCATCCGCCGGCCATGAGCACCGCGAGTTCGCCGACCACCAGCTCGGGGGAACGATCGGCGCACACCGCCACCGGTTCCTCGGCGGTGATGCCGGATGCGCGGAGCCGGTGGGCCAGTGCCCCGGCGCGCTGCCACAGCTCTCCGTAGCTGAGCTTCCCCTCGGGCCAGCGCACCGCGGTGGCGTCCGGTCGCGTCCGCACCTGCCGTGCGATCAGCTCGGTCACCGGTTGTGTGGTGGCCGCGGCGGGTCCGTGGGCCCAGCGGTCGAGTTCGGCCGATTCCGCGTCCGGGAGCAGGCGCAGGGTGCCCACGCGCGTCTGCGGCCGGGCCACCGCGTCGGCGAGCAGGGTCAGGTAGTGCGTGATCATCCGCTCCATGGTGGCTTCGTCGAACAGGTCGGCCGAGTGCTCCCAGATCATGGCGAGGTCATCGTCCTCGGGACGGGGCGCCCGGCCCAGGCGCTGCTCGGCCCGCGGGATCACGATCACGTTGAGGTCGGCCTTGGCCGAGTTGTTCGAGCGTTCGGTGACCCTGCCGGTGAGCCCGCCGAAGTCGATGTCGGGCACCGCGGAGTCGTGGAAGCTGAACATGACCTGGAACAGCGGGGTGCGCGAGGGGTCGCGGACCGGGTCGATCGCGTCGATCACCGCGTCGACGGGGGTGTCCGACCAGGCCAGCGTCTCGGCGACGCTCAGGCGCACCTGCGCCAGCAAGTCGCTGAACGGCTGGTCGGCCGACACCTTGGTGCGCATGACCAGCGTGTTGACGAGCATGCCGAGCAGCGGCTCCAGCTCGGGCACGTTCCGGTTCGCCGCGCCGGTCCCGACGAGCATGTCCTGCTGTCCGGTGTAGCGGTACAGCAGCGCGGCGAAGCCGGCGTACATGGTGGAGAACAGCGACACCCGGTTCTCGCGGCTGAAGGTGCGGAGTTGCCGGGCCAGTTCGGCGGGGATCCGAATCCGCGGTGCCCGGCCGCGGAAGGTCATCACCGGCGGCCGTGGCCGGTCGGCGGGAAGTTCCAGCGTGTGCGGGGCGCCGGCCAGGCGGGCGGTCCAGTGGTCGACGTGCGTGCGCAGCACTTCGCCGCGCATCCAGTCCCGCTGCCAGAGGGCGTAGTCCGCGTACTGGACGGCGAGTTCGGGCAGTGGTGAGGGCTGCCCGGCGGCGAAGGCCGGGTAGAGGGCTCGCAGCTCGGACAGGAACACCGACAGCGACCAGCCGTCGTGGACGAAGTGGTGTTCCACGTGGAGGAACGTGTTGTGCCCGTTGCCGTGGCGCAGCAGCACCCAGCGGGCCAGGGGCGGCTCGGTCAGGTCGAACGGCTCGCGCAGGTGCGCGGCGACGATCTCGTCGGCCTGCTCGGCCGGGACGTCGAGGACCTTGAGCGGCGCCTTGGCCTGGGGGATCGGGCGCTGGTAGCCCACTCCGTTGACGGAGACGAAGGCGGTGCGCAGGATCTCGTGACGGCGGACGATCTCGTCGAGCGTCGCGCGCAGGGCGTCGACGTCCACGTCGCCCTGCAGGGACACCGTGGCCTGGAAGTTGTAGGCCAGGTTGCCGGGCGAGAACTGTTCGAAGAACCAGACCCTCTCCTGCGGCAGGGACAGCGGGATCGGCCGGTTCCGGTCTGCGCGGCGCACCGGCGGTGCGGTCGGTGCGATGGCCTGGGCGGCGGGTTCGGGGCTGTTGTCTTCGGTCGCGGCGGCCCGCTGGTCGATGATCGCCGCGAGGTCGGCGACGGTGGGCGTGCCGAACAGCTCGCGCACGCTCACCACGGCGTGCAGCTCCGCGGTGATACGGGCCGCGAGCCCAGCGACGAGCAGCGAGTTCCCGCCGAGGGCGAAGAAATCGTCGTGGACGCCGACTTCTGTGCCGCCGAGCAGCCCGGCCACGATCCTTGCCAGTGCGGCCTCGGTCGGGGTGCGGGGCGGGACCGCGGTGTCGGCCAGTCCGGCCGCTGTGCGGTCGGGGGCGGGCAGCGCGGCGCGGTCGACCTTGCCGTTGGGGGTCAGCGGCAGCGAGGGCAGCACGACGACCGCCGCCGGCACCATGTAGCCGGGCAGCCGGGCCGCGACGAACTCGAGCAGCTCGGTCGTGGGGACGCCGGTGACCGCATAGGCGACCAGGCGCGCGTCCGGGCGGCCGGAGTGTTCGACCACCACGAAGGCGTCCCGGACGCCGGGGTGCTGCTTGAGGACCGTGGCCACCTCGCCGGGTTCGATCCGGAATCCGCGGATCTTGGCCTGATCGTCGTAGCGGCCGATGTACTCGAAGACCCCGTCGGGGCGGCGGCGGACCTTGTCGCCCGTGCGGTACATGCGCTGTCCGGGGGCGCCGATGTCGGGCACGAACGCCGCCGCCGTGCTCGCCGGGTCGTGCAGGTATCCGCGTGCCACGCACGCGCCGGCCAGGCACAGTTCGCCGACCTCGCCGTCGGGCACCGGGTCGAGCCCGTCGAGCACGTAGCAGCGCACGCCGTCGACGGGCACGCCGATCGGCGGCGGCACGGGTCCGCCTGGCAGGACCTCGCCGGCCGTCACCTTCACCGTGGCTTCGGTCGGCCCGTAGAGGTTGATCACGGTGAACGGCAGCCCGTCGGGCACGCCGCGCTGCATCGCCGAGCCACCGGTGTGCAGGTACCGAAGCGCCGTGTGCGCGGGCCAGGTCTCGTCGAGGACGGCTTCGGCCAGCGGGGTGGGCAGGAAGGTCACGGTGATCTGCTCGTCGGCCAGCCAGGTGGTGAGCGCGGACGGCGAGGTGCGCACCTCGGCGGGCGGCACCACCAGTGTGGCGCCGGCGGTCAGGGTGAACCAGATGTCCTGGACGGACACGTCGAATCCGGGACTGGCCAGCAGGGTCGAGCGGTCCTGGCGCCGCGTGCCGTAGGTCTTGTGGTGCCAGTGCATCAGGTTGGCCAGGCTCGCGTGGGTCACCGCGACGCCCTTGGGCCGGCCGGTGGAACCCGATGTGTAGATCACGTAGGCCAGTGCGGCACCGTTCGGGCTGGGCGGTGTCAAGGCGGTCGTCGGGGACGGTTCCCTGGTCAGGTCGACCAGCAGGACGTCGTCGCCCAGCGGTGCCCCGCCGGACACCAGCGGCGCGGTGCTGAGGACCGCAACGGCGCCGGAGGCCTGAAGCAGTTGGCGGATCCGCGCCGCCGGGTGGGCCGGGTCCAGCGGCAGGTAGGCCGCGCCCGCCAGCAGGGCGGCCAGCTCGGCGACCACCAGTTCCGCCGACCGGTCGGCGTAGACGGCCACGACGCTGTCCTGGCCCACCCCCCGCTCGGTCAGCTCGGTCGCCAGAGCGGACGCGTGCGCGGCCAGGTTTCGGTAGGTCAGTCTCAGGTCACCGTCCTGCACCGCGACCGCATCCGGTGCCTCGGCCACCCGGGCATAAAATTCATTGAGCACCATCTCGCACGTCATCCTTCACTGCTGAGAGTGGGTGGCTGAACGGCTTACTGCGCGGCCCGGCGCAGACTCAGGGGGCGCATGTCCGTCCAGGCCTCGTTGATGTGGGCCAGGCATTCCGCCTTGGAACCGCTGACGCCGCCGCTGCGCCAGCCGAGGGGCAGGTCGCGGTCGGCGGGCCAGATCGAGTACTGCTCCTCGTCATTGAGTACGACCACGTAGGACCGGGTGTCGTCGTCCATGTGTTCCTCCGGCTCGGCGGGATACGGGGTGGCGTGCCGCTGGTCGTGCCTCTGTGGCCGTCAGGCCGGCGTCGAGGCCGTGGCCGCGGGAACGACGGGTGCGGAGGGCCCGCGCCGCAGCACGCCGTGAAGACGGACGTGCCCGCGGAGCATCACCACCAGGTCCTCTTCGCGTGGCGCCCGGAAACGGCCGGCCGCCCGGCACCGTCGAGGCAACCGGGCCGCTTTCGCACTCGGTGACCAGCGAGCACCCATGCGTGCGGCCCCGGAACACGGCCGTCGGCGAACTTCCGCCCCCCTGCGTTTCATTCCGACAGCATGGGTCGCGTTGGTTCGCGCCGACAGAGCATGGGAATTACTCCGGTGGTCCGTTAAATCAAGGATTGGGTGTATAGGCGGTATTCGCTGGCCGGTGAAGAAGGCGTCGGTGGCGGGCCGGTGCGAGCCCGGCGCCGTTATCCTCTTCGCGGCCCCGCGACAGAACGAAGATCGTGGCCGCGGCCTCGGATCCGGTCCCGGTCAAGGACGTCGGGGTCCAGCTCGGCAGGGGCACCCGGCCCGGCGGGTCGAACCGGTACGCGACAAGCTCAGGCGCCTGGCTGACCGGGGCCGGCCGCACTGCATCCGCGACCGCGCGGCGGGCTTCCGACTGCTCACCCGCTCCACCGTCGACACGCCGCACACGGTCGAGTGGGCGGACGGCACCACGTACCCGGTCGTCGGCGTCGAGATCTCGTCGGCGAGCCACCCCTTCTGCACCGGCACCTCGCGTGTGGTGGGCACCACGGGCCGGGTGGAGCGCTTCGACCGGCGCTACGGCCGCACCGCTCCCGTCACCGCTGACGGCGGGACCGTTCGATCCAGGGCGGAGGCCGCGATGAAGGTACGCGCGTCGCTGCGTTCGCTGAAGGCCGGGCCGGGCGCACAGGTGGTGCGCCGGCGGGGTGCGACCTTCGTGATCAACAAGAAGGACCCCCGCTTCAAGGCCCGCCAGCCGCGACGGGCCGCGCCGAGCCAGGCCCCGGCTCCGTCCCGGCTCGGTCCGCCCCCGCTGGGTCCGTCCCGGCCCCGTCGTCCACGGCCTGGTCCGTCCCGGCCCGGCCCGCAGCGACCCGGACCGGCTCCGTCGTCACGGTGCCGGGGGCGGCTCCGTTCCGCCGCTCGGCACCGCGACACGCGCCACGCGCACGGGTGGTCGTACGGGACCGCGCCCGCGTCACTGCGCGGGGACCGCGGCGCTCTTCCGCACGGGGTGCTTGCTCATGACCGACACCCGGTTGAAGGCGTTCATGGTGAGGGCGACCCAGATCACCGCGGAGATCTCGTCGTCGGACAGCGCGGCACGGGCCTCGGCGTAGGCGGCGGTCTGGGCGGCGGCGTCCGCCGGGTGCGTGGTGGCCTCCGCGAGGGCGAGGGCCGCGCGTTCCCGGGGGGTGAACACCTCGGTGTCGCGCCAGGCCGCCAGGACGCCCAGCCGCTGGGCGGTCTCGCCGGCCCGCAGGGCGGCGCGGGTGTGCAGGTTGAGGCAGAAGGCGCAGGCGTTGAGCTGCGAGACGCGCAGGTTGACCAGTTCGACGAGGACGCGGTCGAGTCCGGCCGCCGCCGCGGCGTCCTTCACGGTGTCCGCGGTGGCGACCAGCGCCCGGTAGGCGTCGGGGTGCTGCTTGTCGATGTAGATCCGGTTGCCGGGTGCCGCTGCCGCCGTGTCCGCTGTCACGTCATTCCTTCGTCGAGTGAACGGTCGTCGTCCCGTCCTATCATCGACCAGACGATGTTGAAAGTCGTACATTCCCCCGCGTGGTGAAGGGCTGAAACCGTGAGCAACACCGAAGCGCGCCCCGTCGAGACGAGATGCGGGGGACGGTCCGGCGCCGCCGCGCCCGCCGCCGTCGAGATCCTCACCGCCCGGGAGGTGCCGCTGGGAGGCCCGCGGGCGATGCCGGTGCGGCGCACCCTGCCCCAACGGGCCCGCACCCTGATCGGGGCGTGGTGCTTCGCCGACCACTACGGCCCCGACGACGTGTCCCGCACGGGCGGCATGGACGTCGCCCCGCACCCCCACACCGGTCTGCAGACGGTCAGCTGGCTCTTCAGCGGGGAGATCGAACACCGCGACAGCCTGGGCAGCCACGCCTGGGTCCGGCCCGGCGAGCTCAATCTCATGACCGGCGGCCACGGCATCAGCCACACCGAGGTGTCGACGCCGCGGACGACGGTCCTGCACGGCGTCCAGCTCTGGGTGGCGCTCCCGGACGCCCACCGCGACGCGCCGCGCGACTTCCAGCACCACGTCCCCACGCCGGTGCCGCTGGACGGCGGCAGCGCCCGTGTCTTCCTCGGCACCCTCGCCGGCGACACCTCCCCGGTCCGCACCTTCACGCCCCTCCTCGGTGCCGAGCTGTCCGTCGAGCCGGGCGCGACACTGACCCTCGACGTCGACCCCGGCTTCGAACACGGACTCCTGGTGGACAGCGGCGACATCCGCCTGAACGGCACCGCCCTGCGACCGGCCGAACTCGGCTGCACCGCGCCCGGACACACGGTGCTCACCCTCGTGAACCAGGGAGCGGAGAGCGCCCGGCTGGTACTGCTGGGCGGGCCGCCCTTCGGCGAGGAGATCGTCATGTGGTGGAACTTCATCGGCCGCACCCACGACGACATCGTCCGGGCCCGCGAGGACTGGGAGAACGCCTCGGACCGCTTCGGCCGGGTCGAGGGCTACCCGGGCGACCGCCTGCCGGCACCCGCCCTGCCCAACGCCACCCTCACTCCGCGCCGGAACCCCGCGCCGGCCGACGCGGCGGACCGGGGCCCGCACGCCTGATCCGGCCCCGCCGCCCGGCCGCGAGGGGCTCGCGGCCGGGCTCGGCGTCGGTGCCCGGCACCTCGCCTCGTCGTGAAGTCGTCGCCCCGCGGTGGATAGAATCGCTGGTAGGAACAGAGCGGCCCGTCGCGTCGACCGCGCGGGTGGGACGGCTCCGGGACGTGCGGGGACGACGCCGTGCCCGGCACCGTCACGGGCCCCGCGCGGGGACCGCCGAACGGGCGGGGCAGCGAATGACATGAATCTTTACACGGGCCGGGCCTCCGGCCTGATCGGCAAGCAGATCGCGGGCTACCGGGTCGAGCGCGTGATCGGCCGCGGAGGCATGGCCGTCGTCTACCGCGCGAAGGACCTGCGCCTGGACCGCACGGTCGCGCTCAAGCTGATCGCCCCGGAGCGCGCCGGGGACGACACTTTCCGCCGCCGCTTCACCCACGAGTCACGGGTGGCCGCGGCGATCGACCACCCGCACATCGTGCCGATCTTCGAAGCCGGTGAGACGGACGGCGTCCTGTACATCGCCATGCGCTACGTCTCCGGCCTGGACCTGCGGGCCCTGCTGGACCGGGACGGCCCGCTGCCCGTCCCGACCGCCCTGCGCATCGCCACCCAGGTGGCCTCCGCGCTCGACGCGGCCCATGAGCACGATCTGGTGCACCGGGACGTCAAGCCCGGCAACATCCTGGTCGCCGCGGGCACCGACAGCGACCACCCCGAGCACGTCTACCTCACGGACTTCGGGCTGACGAAGAAGTCGCTGTCGCTCAGCGGGTTCACCACCGCGGGCGAGTTCGTCGGCACGCTGGACTACATGGCGCCGGAACAGATCTCCGGCCGGCCGGTGGACGGCCGGTGCGATCTCTACAGCCTCGCCTGCGTCGTCTACGAGACCCTGGCCGGCGGACCGCCCTTCCGGCGGGACGAGGACGTGGCACTGCTGTGGGCGCACCAGTACGACCAGCCGCCGCCCCTGACCGAGCGGCGCCCGGGGATCGCCCCCGCCGCCGCCGAGGTCATGGCGAAGGCCCTGGCCAAGATTCCCGAGGACCGTTACGGCTCCTGCCGGGAGTTCGTGGCGGCCCTGCGCGTCGCGGCCGGGGGCGGCGTCGCCCGGCCGGCCCCCCGCGGCGGCTCCCGGCCGTCCGGAGCCCCGGACGGCCGGGAGCCGCCGCCGGAGCCCCCGGCCTGGGCCCGGCCGGTCTTCCGGGGGCCGCCCGGGCGGTCGTAGCGGTCGTGCTGGTCGTAGCCGCCGCGGACCGGCTTCCCGGAAGCCGTCCCGGTGGTCGCCCGACAGCCGCTCGATCGGTGTCGCCCGGTCAGGTGTCACAGTCCCAGGGAGACGGCCAGGCGGGTCAGTTCCGCCGTGCTGTTGATGCCCAGCTTGGCGCGGATTCGCCGCAGGTAGGCGTCGACCGTGTGCTGGGAGAGCCCCATGTGGCGGGCCGTCTGAAGGTAGGTGCGTCCCGCGGCGATGTGCCGCAGTGTCTCCTGCTCACGCGGGGCCAGTGCGGGCGTGGGGGCTTCGGCGTGCGGCGTGGTGATCGTGAGGCTCATGGGATTCTCTCCGAAGGTGCGGCTCGGTCGTCCCCGCCTGCGGCTCCGGAAGCAGGAAGACATCTGCCGTTATGTCGGTATTTGTCCTCTTGGTTGAAAAGCCTGCACGTGCGACGTCATGACCGTGTCCGCCGACTGTCACAGGCCTGTCACGACGCATGTCCGACGCGTCTCCCGCGCGTGCCCCGTGCGCACCCGGCGTCCTCAGCAGCCGGCGAGGGACTGCTCCGCCCAGATGGTCTTGCCGACGGGCGCGTGCCGGGTGCCCCAGCGCTGCGAGAGCTGGGCGACCAGCAGCAGACCGCGCCCTCCCTCGTCGTAGGTCCGGGCCCGGCGCATGTGCGGGGCGGTGCTGCTGGAGTCGGAGACCTCGCAGATCAGGGTGGTGTTCTCGTGGATCAGCCGCAGCTGGATGGGCGGCCGGCCGTAGCGGATGGCGTTGGTGACCAGCTCGCTGACCATCAGCTCGGTGACGAAGGTGGCCTCGTCGAGCCCCCAGGCCGTCAGCTGGTCGGTGGTGCACCGGCGGGCGCGGGCGACGACGGTGGGGTCGGGCGGCAGGTCCCAGGCGGCGACCCGGTCACCGTGCAGGGCCCGGGTACGGGCGACCAGCAGGGCGATGTCGTCGTCGGGACGGCACGTCACCAGACCCGTCAGGATCCGGTCGCACACCGTCTCCAGCGAGGAGGCGGGCCGGGCCAGGGCCGCGAACATGCGGTCCAGGGCGTCGTCGAGGTCTTGGTCGCGGGTCTGCAGCAGACCGTCGGTGTACAGGGTGAGGATGCTGCCCTCGGGAAGCTCGGTCTCCACGGTCTCGAAGGGCAGGCCGCCCAGCCCCAGCGGTGGGCCGACCGGGACGTCCAGGAGGTACACGGCGCCGTCCGGGGAGACCACGGCGGGCGGGGGGTGACCGGCCCGGGCGAGGGTGCAGCGGCGGGAGACCGGGTCGTAGACCACGTACAGACAGGTGGCGCCGATGCCTCCGGCGGCCTCCCCGGCGCCTTCCGGGCCCGCCTCGTCGGCGGACAGGTGGATGATGAGGTCGTCGAGGTGGGTGAGCAGCTCGTCGGGCGGCAGGTCGACGTCGGCCAGGGTGCGCACCGCGGTGCGCAGCCGGCCCATCGTGGCGGCGGCGCGCATCCCGTGGCCGACGACGTCGCCGACGACCAGCGCCACCCGTGCGCCGGACAGCGGGATCACGTCGAACCAGTCGCCGCCCACACCGGACTCGGTGCCTGCGGGCAGATAGCGGGAGGCGATCTCCAGCGCCGACTGGTCCGGGAGCGTCCGCGGGAGCAGGCTGCGCTGCAACGTCATGGTGTTGGTGCGCTCCCGGGTGTGCCGGCGCGCGTTGTGGATGCTCACGGCCGCCCGGGTCGTGAGCCGCTCGGCCAGCCGCAGGTCCTCCGGGTCGAAGGGCTCCGGGCGCTGGTGGCGGCCGAAGACGGCCAGGCCCAGCGTCACCCCGCCGACCCGCAGCGGCACCGCCATCATCGAGTGGGTCCCGTACTCGCGGATCCACGCCGCCGCGGGGTCCTGGGCCACCCACTGGGCGACGGCCGGGTGGTCGGCCCCGTAGACGGCGCCGCGGCCCGCGGCCAGGCACTCGGCGGGAGGGGACAGCGGCGGGTAGACCGCCGCCCCGCCGATGCCGACCGGGAGTTCCGGGCTGCCTTCGAGCACCGACCGCACGGCGGTACGGCACAGGGTGACCGGCGGCGCCGGGGCGGGCGAGGGCGTGTCACCGCGCGGGGGCGGGTCGAGCAGGTCGACGGCCACGAAGTCGGCGAGCCGGGGGACGACCACGTCGGACAGCTCCTGCGCGGTGCGGGCGCTGTTCAGCGTGGTGCCGATGCGGACGTCGGCCTCGTGCGGCAGGGCCGCCTGCTGCCGGTCGCCCTCCTGCGCGGCCCGGTCGTGCGCGGTCAGGCAGACGGCGCGCACCCGGCCGTCCGCGTCGCGCAGCGGGGCCAGCGTGGTCGCCCAGTCGTGTGCGGCGCCGGCACCCGTACGGCGGGCGAAGGCCCGCACCTGCTGCGGCTCGCCGGTCTCCAGCGCCAGGCGCATCCGCCGTTCGGTCTCGTCGCTCACGGGGTCCGGCGCGATGTCCGGCAGGCGCAGGCCGCGCATCACGGCCTCGGGGAGGGAGAGCGTGCGCTCCATGCCGGCGTTCGCCCGCATCAGCCGCAGGTCGGTGTCGAAGACCGCCAGCACGCAGGGGGACTGGCTGAACGCCCATTCCCCCATGGTCTCGCTCCAGGGCATACGGGGCCGGCCCGGTACGGGAGCCACCACCAGCCACTTGGCGGCTCCGCCCGCGGTCGTCCAGCGGTGGGCGAGCAGCCCCGCCTCCACCCGGCGGCCGTCCCGGTGCCGCAGCGCCACGGTGCCGCCCCACCGCTCCTGCTCGGGCGGGACCCGCCGCGCCGTGCCACCGCCGGCGTCGGCGAGCAGGCGGGTGACGGGCAGCCCGATGGCCTCGGAGGCCAGGTAACCGAGCAGGCGGCGGGCGCCCTCGCTCCATCCGAGCACGATGCCCTGTTCGTCGACGGTGGCCGTGGCCGTGTCCGCCGACTCCCGGGGGTCCGTCTCCTCGGGCAGCTCACCAGGAGAGAGGGGAAATCGTTCCATCGCCGCTCATCTCGCCCTCGCTCGTTCCGCTCCCGCTGCCTGCGGGAACCGGGCGCCAAAGGACTCCCTTGACCAGGATGGAACCGCGGGGCGGGGAGTACCAGCGCAGTGCCGTCACGGCAGGTCGGCAGCGGTGCGGGCGGTGGGCGTCAGGTGGCGGGGCCGACGGTCCGGCTCACTCGGCCGGGTTGCCGGGGCCGGGGTCGTCGTTCTGCGGTTCGGGGTCGTTCGGTGGGGGTGCGGGATCGTCGTTCTCGGGCGCGGGTTCGGTGGTGTCGCCCTCGGGGTCGGGTGCGGGGTCGTCGTTCTCGGGCGGGCGGACCTGGTTGTCGTCCTCGGGGTCGGGCCGCGGGTCGCCGTCCTCGGGCTCGGGTTCGGGGGTGTCGGTCTCGGGCTTCGGCTCCGGGGGGTTGTCCTCGGGCTTGGGCTGCGGCGGGTTGTCCTCGGGCTTGAACTCGGGGTCGTCCTTGTCCGGCTCGGGGTCGTCCTTGTCCGGCTCGGGATCGTTCGGCTTGGGTTCGGGCTTGTCGGGCTTGTCTGGCTCGGGTTTGTCCGGCTTGTCGGGTTCGGACTCAGGGCGGTCGGGCTTGTCCGGCTTGGGTTCGGGGTGATCGGGCCGGGGCTCGGGCTTGGGTTCGGGCTGGTCGTGGTCCGGCTTCGGCTCGGGCTTGCCCGGCTGGTCCGGCTTGGGCTCGGGGCCCTCCCTGTCCGGCTTGGGCTCGGGCTTCGGCTCGGGCCTCGGTTCGCCCTCGCGCTTGCCGTCGTCCGGCTCGCGCTTGCCGTCGCGGGGCTCGCTGCCCGGCGGCTCGGCCGACGGCAGCGGCCAGTGCCTGGGCGGGGGAGCGGTCTTCTCGTCGTCGTCGCCCTGGTCGCCCGAGTGGCGGCGGATCCAGTCCTTCTCCTTCGCGTCGAAGATGACAAACTCCTTGATCTCGGCGGCCGCGCGGTTGATCACCACGACGTTCTGCGGCCGGTACCCGGACCAGGTGTCCCCCTTGTGCTGGGGCGTGCCCTTCTGGGCGATCGCGCGGGTCAGCGGATTGCCGCAGGCGCAGCGCACCTTGGGCTCGCCGTAGCCGTCGACGAGCACGGCCGTGCCGGCCTGGAGCACCGACTGGAACTTGGTGGCCGCGCCGTCGTGGTAGCCGTGGTTGCTGACCCGGGTGTCGGAACGCAGCAGGACGGACGTCAGTGAGCGCAGGTACCCGGGCACCGCGGACTCCGGGACGGACAGGACCGAGGCGAACGCCTCGTTCTTGGTGCGGTCGGCGGTCAGATAGCGGATCTGCTTCTCGACGTCGCAGCTGGCGGTGTGGTGGCTGCCGCCGTAGAGGCCGGGTTCCGACCCCGCCACGCTGCGGATGGCGTTCGCCTCGGCGGCCGGTTGGTCGGGTGCGGCAGCGGGCAGCGGCGCGGTGGTGCGCGCCGTGGACGGGGTCCACGGGTCCGGCCCCGTCGCGTTCGTGGGCTGGAGGATGACCTCGCCTGACTCGGCGGGGCCGCCTGCCAGGCGGGTGAGGACGACCGCCAGGGTCACGGCGGCGACGAGAACGGTGACCGCCGCGACCCGCGGTACCGACCGCCACCACGGCCCTTGTCCGCCCCGGCCCGGGCGCCGCTTCGGACGGTCCGGGCCGCCGGGGCCACCGCCGCCCGGGCCGCCGGGGCCGGGTGGCCCGCCCGGACCGCTGGGCCCCCCGCCGCCCGATCCGCCACCCCTGGGCGGCGGGGGTGGCGGCGGGCGTCCTGCCGGATCGCCGGACGGGCGGTCGGAGAGTGGGCCGGAGGGCGGCCCGGTGGGGCGCTCTGGCAGCGGTTCGGAACTCACGGCTTCCCCTCCCGCCGGGCGCGGGGACCGCGCGGTTCGAAGGGTTCGTCACGGTGTCGTGAGGATTTGCGGGGATTCAGGCCTCCGGTAACCATTGTGCGCTTCGGCACCTTGAGGCCCCAAGTCGGCCCAGCCGGACCGAGCCGGACCGGGCCGGGCCGAGCCGGACCGGGCCGGGCCGAGCCGGACCGGGCCGGGCCGAGCCGGACCGGGCCGAGCCGGACCGGGCCGGGCCGAGCCGGACCGAGCCGGACCGAGCCGGACCGAGCCGGACCGAGCCGGACTAAGCCGGACCCAGCCGGCCCGACCGGCCTGGTGGGCCGCCCCCGCGCACGCGTCTCAGCGCGGCTCGCCGGGCCAGTCCACGATCCGTGTCGGCGCGAGGGGTTCGTCGGAGGCCCGCGGCGGCGCGGGCGCGGCGGGAGTCCCGCCGGCGGACGGGACGGAGGAGACCGCGTAGGTGTCGATCCGGGTGCCGTCGCAGTACACCCAGCGTTCCTGCTCGGCGTCGTACAGCCACGCCGCCTCCCCGTCGATGACCATCCCGGCGCGCAGCCCGCGGGTGCGCTGCCGGAAGGTCTCGCCGTCCGTCTTCCCCGCCGTCAGGTCCTCCGTGGCCAGCCAGTAGCGGCCGAGCGACTCCTTCAGCCGGGCCAGCAGCGGGCGCGGGTCGGCCGTGCGGGCGGGCGGGGCGCCGGCCACCGGCGGGGACTGCGGCACGGGGACCAGCAGGCGGCCGTCGACCCAGGCCGACCAGCCGTTGTGGCACACGATGCGTCCCCAGTCGCCGCGCCGGTCGATCAACTGGACGGGCAGCAGCGGGTCGAGCGGCACGGTCGGCCGGGACACGTCGGGCGTCTCCCAGGCGGCCAGTCCGTCGGTGGGTATGACATGGGTCGGAAGGAAACCGGTGTCGGGGGTGGCCATGTCTCCCGCCTCCGTAGGTGACGGTGCGCGCGGGCTTCTGACGGCCCGTCCGGTGGGTGGCGCGGGAGCCGCGGCGATGCGCGGCCGTGCGGTTCCCGGCGTCACCGACCGGTCCGCCGTGTCCGACGACGTCCTTTCGTCTGAAATCTTAGCCCTGGCATGCCGGCGGCGGCCTGCCGGGGGAGAAGCGGAGCGGCCCGGGGCCGGCGGCTTTCGGCGCGCTCCCCGCACTCCCGCTCCTTCTGGATCCGGCTGCGCCTGCCGGTGCCGCGCGCGGCCGGGCAGCACGGCCAGGACGGTGGGGGCGCCGGCGGCCATGACCAGGCCGCCGGCGGGGCTGGTGCGGGCGACACCGCGGAGCGACGGCTTCGTGCACCGCGTCGACCAGGGCCGGGGCCGGTGGGCCGGCTCCCCGGCGACCTGTCCGGTGACCGCGTAACGGCGCCCACCGACTCCGGTCGCCCGGTGGTGCGGACGCCTGACACCCCTTGCCCCGCCCTTCCGCGAGGCCGCGGCCGCGTCCCGGTGTGACGGTTGCCCTTGCGTCGCCGCGTCCGCACCACCAGTCTCTCGTGGAACACGCGTCCGAAGAATGGTTATCCCAGGCTCACCGATCGATCTCCCATGTGACGGACAGCATCGTTCGGCGTCGAGGACAGGGAAGTTTGTGATGAACGCAGAGCGCACGAAGGAGACGGCGGCCCTGGTGACCGCCGCCCGCGGCGGTGACCCGGCGGCCCAGGACGCCCTGGTCGGTGCCTACCTGCCGCTGGTCTACAACATCGTGGGGCGGGCGCTGAACGGCTCCGTGGACGTCGACGACGTGGTGCAGGAGACCATGCTCCGCGCCCTGGACGCCCTGGTCGGTCTGCGTGCTCCCGAGAACTTCCGCTCCTGGCTCGTGGCCATCGCGATGAACCAGGTCCGGGCCCACTGGCAGGACCGCCGGCCGGCGCCGGGCGCCGTGGAGGAGGCCGAGGAACTCGCGGACCCCGGCGCAGACTTCGTGGACCTGACCCTGGTGCGGTTGCAGCTGTCCGGCCAGCGTCAGGAGACGGCCCGCGCGACACGCTGGCTGGAGCCCGACGACCGGGGGCTGCTGTCGCTGTGGTGGCTGGAGTGCGCCGGTGAGCTGACGCGGCATGAGGTCGCCGCCGCCCTGGAGCTGTCGCCGCAGCACACGGCCGTGCGGGTGCAGCGGATGAAGGCGCAGCTGGAGGCGGCCCGGGTGGTGGTGCGGGCGCTCGACGCGCGGCCGCGCTGCGCGGAACTGGCGGGCGTACTGGCCTCCTGGGACGGCCGGCCCTCCGCGCTGTGGCGCAAGCGCATAGCCCGCCATGCCCGCGGCTGCGCGAGCTGCTCCGGCCTGTGGAGCGGGCTGATGCCCGCGGAGGGGCTGCTGGCAGGTCTGGCGCTGGTCGCCGTGTCGCCCGCACTGCTCGAACGGGTGCTGTCCGCCTCCGGCGGCATGGTCGCGGCCGGCTCCGCGGCACCGCTGGGCGTGTCCGGCGGGCCGGTCCGGGGAGCCGGACACCGCGCCGGGTCCGGCCGGCCGGACTCCCGCAGCGAGGCCCGCAGGCGCCGCCGGGTCCGGGGCCGGGGCGCCGGGGG
>NZ_JBHMCY010000113.1:0-15783 GCF_042430725.1 Streptomyces cinereospinus
GGCATGGGCGGCACCGGCGGGTACGGCGGGGTGGCGCCGGGCACGTGGTCCCGGTCCGCCGCCCGCGCGGCCACGCTCCCGTGGGCGGTGCCGGGGGCGGCGGGCCGGGCGGCGCTGCGCAGCAGGTGGGCGGCGGCGCCGAGGAGCGCCGCGGTGATCAGTGCGGCGGCCCAGCCCGGCAGGACGAGGGCGAGGGCGAGACCGGCCGCGAGGGCGACGGCCGCGCCGGCGTACAGGGCGACGGCTCCCGACGCGGCGTACAGCGTGGCCTTGCGGCGCTGCTTGCGCGTCTGCTGCCGCAGTTCGTCGCGGATCGTCTCCCGCGCGACCTGTGCCAGCTCGTCGGCCAGATGCCTGTCCAGGTGCTCCAGATGATCCATGCGGTCCATGACGGGCGGGTACCCGTGCGCCACGGCGGGTAACGCCCGGCGGGGGCGCCCCCGGCGGCTGTCGCGCCCCGGGTAGCCCCGTGTCCCGGCGTGGCGGCCGGGCCGGAGGATCAGCCGCCGGCCCGCATCTCGACGGTGAGCGCCCAGCGCTCGTGGTCCCGCCAGGCGCCGTCGACGTAGAGCATGCGCGGTGAGAAGCCCTCCAGGCGGAACCCGCAGGCACGGGCCAGGGCGATGGAGGCCGCGTTGCCGGGCTGCACGTTGATCTCCAGCCGGTGCAGCCGCAGCGGCCCGAAGGCGTGGTCCACCACCAGCTCCAGCGCTTCGCGCATCAGGCCCCGCCCGGCGGCGTGCGCGAAGGCGCCGTAGCCGAGGGCGCCGCTCTGGAAGGCCCCGCCGACGATGGCGTTGACGTTGATGAACCCGGCGAGGGCGTCCGTGGCCTTCTCGCAGACCAGGAACCCGGCCTTCGTCGGGTCCTCGATCAGGCGCCCGGCGTAGTGGGCGTACGCCTGCGGGGTGTCCGGCGGGAAGAGCCACGGCCGGTGCAGGTCCTTGCTCTCCCGGACCCGCGCCGTGAACTCCGCGCCGTCCTCGTGGGTGAAGTGGCGTATGCCCACGCGGGGACCCTCGGCGAGATAGCGGGACGCGGTGTGCGGCATGCCGCCACCCTACGACCGGCCGGGCGCGGGGACGGCCCGGACCGCCTCCGGCGGACGCGGCGCCCCGCCCGCGCGGGCGGCTCAGCGCAGCGCGGGCTCGTCCAGGGTCAGCGTCCCCGCCGCCGCGTCCAGCTCCGCCGCCACCCCGAACGGGACCGTCAGCGCCCCGTCGCAGTGCCCGAACCCGAACTCCTCCGCCACCGGCACCCCGAGCCCGCCGAGCCGGTCGGCGAGGACCGGGCGCAGCCGCTCGTACGGGCCGCAGCCGTGCCACGAGCCGAGGGCGATCCCCGCGACCCCGTCGAGCCACCCGGCGCGCAGCAGCTGGGTCAGGATCCGGTCCAGGCGGTACGCCTCCTCCCCCACGTCCTCGATCATCAGCAGTCCGCCCCGGGCACCGCCGCGGGCGTACGGCGTGCCCAGCTCGGCCGCGAGCAGGCTGACGCAGCCGCCGAGGGTGACGCCGCGCGCCCGGCCGGGCACCAGCGCGCCGCGGCCGGAGGCGATGGTGCGGACCGTCTCCGGCCTGAACAGCGTGGCCTTCAGGTGGTCCTGCGCCCGCGCGTTCTTGAGGAAGTCGACGCCGGCCGCCATCGGCCCGTGCAGGGTGACCAGGCCGATCCGGGCGGCGAAGGCCTCGTGCAGCGCGGTGACGTCGCTGAAGCCGACGAGCACCTTCGGCCCGGCCGCCCGCAGCGCGTCCCAGTCGAGCAGGTCCACCATCCGCTGCGCCCCGTACCCGCCGCGGGCGCACAGCACGGCGGCCACGGCCGGGTCGCACCAGGCGGCCTGGAAGTCGGCGGCCCGGTCGGCGTCCGTGCCCGCGAGGTAGCGGAACTCGCCGTGCCGGTCCAGCACATGGGGGGTCACCACCGGGTCGAGGTCCCAGCCGCGCAGCACGTCGAGCCCGGTCTGCAACCGCTCCTCGGGCACCGGCCCGCTCGGCGCGACGACGGCCACCCGGGCCCCGGGGGCCAGCCGGGGCGGTCGTACCAGCTGCTTCATCCGGTGAGCTCCAGGGCCGGGACACCGGGCGCGTGCAGCCCGAACACCTGGGCGTACAGGGAGAGTTCGGCCTCCAGTGCGCGGATCATGGTGTCGGCGCGCCGGAACCCGTGCCCCTCGCCCTCGAAGGCGATGTACGCGTGCGGCACCCGCCGCCCCGCCATCCGTTCCAGGAACCGTTCGCACTGGGCGGGCGGGCAGATCACGTCGTCCAGGCCCTGGAGCAGCAGGAAGGGCGCGGTGATCCGGTCGGCGTGCTCGGCGGGCGAGCGCTGCGCGTACCGCCCGGGGACCTCGGCGAGCGGCCCGACCAGGCCCTCCAGGTACCGCGACTCGAAGTCGTGGGTCTCACCCGTCGCCCAGCCGGCGAGGTCGAGGATCGGGTAGATGATCGTGCCGCAGGCGTAGACGTCGGTCGTGGTGAGCGACGCGGCCGCGGTCCAGCCGCCCGCGCTGCCGCCGCGCACGGCGAGCCGGTCGCGGTCGGCGGTGCCCTCCTCGGCGAGGGCGAGCGCGACGGCCGCGCAGTCCTCGACGTCCACGACGCCCCACTGCTCGCGCAGCCGCTCCCGGTACTCCCGCCCGTAGCCGGTCGAGCCGCCGTAGTCGACCTCGGCGACGCCGATGCCGCGCGAGGTGAAGTAGGCGATGCGGAGGTCCAGGACGAGGGGCGCGCGGCTGGTGGGGCCGCCGTGCGCCCAGACGACGTAGGGCGGCAGCTCGGCGCCGGGCGGGGTACAGCCGGGGTGGTGCGGCGGGTAGACGTGCGCGTGGATCTCGCGTCCGGCCGGTCCGGTGAAGGTGCGGATCTGCGGTTCGGGGTAGTACGCCGGGTCCACCGCGTCGTCGTGCTCGGCGCCGATCACCCGGGCCCGGCCGGTACGGGCGTCCAGTTCGACCACCTCGTAGGCGCTGCGCGGGCCGGCGCCGACGGCGACGACCCGCTCGCCGTGCACGGCGAGGGCGGGCGCGAACTCGGTCCAGGGGCCGGCCGCGTCGACCACCTCGCCGGTCTCGGGGTCGAGTATGCCGAGCGCGGAGGCGCCCCGGCCGTGCACCACCGCGACCAGCCCGTTGTCCAGCGGCGCGAACCAGCGGGAGCCGACGCGCCACAGCGGTCCGCCGAACTCCTCCTCGCGCGGGCACAGCGGTGCGCCGTCGCGGTAGAGGTTCCACCAGCCGGTGCGGTCGCTGACGTACAGCAGGGCGCCCGCGGCGTCGAACTCGGCCTGCGCGACGGCCTCCTCGGGGCCGCCGGCGACCGTGCGGGGCGCGCCGAGCGTGCCGTCGTCCGTCACCTCGGCGAGGAGCAGTTCCGTGCCGTCCCACGGCATCCGCGGATGGTCCCAGGCGAGCCACGCCGCACGCCGCCCGTCGGGCGACAGCCGCGGTCCGGTGACGAACCGGTGCCGCTCGGCGGTGAGTTCGCGCACCGCGCCGCGGTCCCGGGCGGCGGAGCCGTCCAGCGGCACGGCGGCCAGGACGCGCCGCACGTCGGTGGGTCCCTCGCCGGTGAACTCCTCCAGCACGCACCACACCTCGCCGCGCTCCGGGCGCGGCTGCGGATCCGCCCAGCGCAGCCCGCCGCCCACCGGTGACACGGGGGTCAGCGGGCGCGGCTCGCCGCCCTCCTCGTACCGGTACAGCCGCTGGTCGGCGAAGTGCACGAAGACCACCACCGGGCGGCCGTCGAGCAGGGTGCCGGCCCAGGGCCGACCGCCGTACTCGATGACCCGGCTGCGCACGTTCCACGGCGCGGGCAGCACGGATTCCTCCGTGCCGTCGGCGTGCCGCCGCACCAGCGTGCGCCGGCCGCCCTCGGCGGGCCGCGGCTCGGTCCACCAGGCCTCGTCGCCGACGAAGCCCACGTACTCCGGGTGCCCGTCGTGCGCGGCGGCGAGCGCCGCGTCGATGGGCGAGGGCCAGGAACCGTACGGCAGGGTCTGCACGTTCTCCCCCATGGGGTCAGGCGTCCCGCAGGAACCGGTCGAGGACGCGGACGCCGAAGTGCAGCGCCTCGACGGGCACCCGCTCGTCGACGCCGTGGAAGAGGGCCTGGTAGTCCAGTCCCTCGGGCAGCTTCAGCGGCGCGAAGCCGTAGCCGGTGATGCCGAGCCGCGAGAACTGCTTGGCGTCGGTGCCGCCGGACATGCAGTACGGCACGACGTGCCCCTCGGGCGCGAACTCCGCGACGGCCGCCCGCATCCTGGCGTAGGTCGGCGAGTCCAGCGGCGCCTGGAGCGCCACCTCGCGGTGCTCGAACTCCCAGTCCACGTCCGGCCCGGTGAGCAGGTCGAGGGTGTCGCGGAACTCCTGCTCGCCGCCCGGCAGACAGCGCCCGTCGACGTACGCCACGGCCTCGCCCGGAATGACGTTGATCTTGTAACCGGCGTCCAGCATGGTCGGGTTGGCGCTGTTGCGGACGGTGGCCTCGACGAGCCGGGCGGCCGGGCCGAGCTTCTCCAGCAGCCGGTCGACGTCGCTCAGGTCGGAGTCGATGCCGTACAGCGCGGCCAGTTCGGTGAGCGCCGCGCTCACGGTCGGGGTGAGCCTGAGCGGCCACTCGTGCGCGCCGATCCGCGCGACGGCGGCGGCCAGCCGGGTCACCGCGTTGTCGCGGTTGACCTTGGAGCCGTGCCCGGCCCGCCCGCGTGCGGTGAGCTTCAGCCAGCCCGTGCCGCGCTCCCCGGCCGCGATCGGGTAGATCTCCCGGCCCGCGCCGTCGTGGAAGGTGAACCCGCCCGACTCGCCGATGCCTTCGGTGCACCCCTCGAACAGCGCGGGGTGCCGGTCGGCGAGGAAGCCGGAACCGTCCTCGGCGCTGGCCTCCTCGTCCGCGGTGAACGCGATCACCAGGTCGCGCCGGGGCCGCACGCCCTCCCGGGCCCAGGAGCGCACCACGGCGAGGATCATCGCGTCCATGTTCTTCATGTCGACCGCCCCCCGGCCCCAGACCACGCCGTCCCGGACCTCCCCGGAGAACGGGTGCACGCTCCAGTCGGCGGCCTCCGCGGGCACGACGTCCAGGTGCCCGTGCACGAGCAGCGCGTCGGCGGACGGGTCGGTGCCCTCGACGCGGGCGACGACGTTGGTCCGCCCCTTGGTGCGCTCCAGCAGGGTGGGCTCCAGGCCGGCCCCGGCCAGCCGCTCCGCCGCGTACTCGGCGGCGGGCCGCTCCCGGCAGTCGCCGCCGCCCCGGTTGGCGGTGTCGATGCGGATGAGGCCGGAGGTGAACTCCACGACCTCGTCCAGCGCCCGCTGATCAGCCATACTGCTCCTCCACGGCGGCCGAGACGACGGTGGTGACCGCCTTGAAGGTGCGGATCCCCTCGTACATGGTCGGGCAGGTGTAGGCCACCTTGCGCTCCCCGGTCCGCTCGACGCCCGGCACCACGGTCGCCGCCATGGCCAGGTGCTCCGCGTCGAACTCGACCGCGACGGTGTGCGGACCGGCGGCGACCGGCTCGTGGCGGACCGCCAGTGCGGCCGCCTCCTTCGCCGCGGCCCGGATGTCGGCGGCGGTCCTGGCCGGGGTGCGGCACACCGCCGCGTACCGCGACACATGGTCCTTGACGGCGACCTTCAGCGCCTCGGGCGCGTACCCGAGCGCGTCCTCGCACGCCACGTCGTCGCCCGTCACCAGCACCACGGGCACCCCGTACTCGGCGACGACGTGTGCGTTCAGCAGACCCTCACTGGCCCGTACGCCGTTCAGCCAGACGCCGGTGACGGAGTTGGCGAGGTAGGTGTGGGCGAGCACGCCCTCGGCGCCGGCGCCCGCGTGGTAGCCGACGAAGGCGATGCCATCCACGTCCCCGTGCTGCACGCCCTCGACCATGGTCAGCGACTTGTGCCGGCCGGTGAGCATCTGCACCCGTTCGTCCAGCTGCTCCAGCAGCAGGTTGCGCATGCTCCAGTGCGCCTCGTTGACGAGCACCTCGTCGGCGCCGCCGTCGTGGAACCCGAGCGCGGCGGCGTTGACGTCCGAGGTGAACAGGGACCGGCAGCGCTCCCACTGGGCTGTCCCGGGCAGCACGTCGGCCGGCCAGGTGACACCGGTGGCGCCCTCCATGTCGGCGCTGATGAGGATCTTCATGGTGCGTCACGTTACGCGGAGATGCCCGGGGCGACCAGGACGCGGGGCACGCGCCCCCCCCAGGACGGGTCCGCCGCCGGTGCCACGTCCCCGTGGGGCCCCGTCCGCCGGTCGCCCGGTACCGGCCGGGTCAGCCGGCGCGGCCCGCCACCAGCCAGGTCGACGGCAGCTCGATCCGGCTGCCGTCGGGCCGGGACTCCGTGGTCGTCAGCGGCAGTTCCCCGCTCGCCAGCACGGTGAGACCGGCCGCCGTCAGGTACTCGGGCACCGCGGCGTCGGCGACCTCGCCGGGCGCTATGCCGTGCCGGAGGACCGGGGCGAGCTTGGCGGGCGGGCCCTCCGGGCGCTGCGCCAGACCGCGCAGGACGAGCCCGGCGGCCTCGGCGGGCTCGGCGAGGAAGACGCGGCCGCGCTCGCCGGCCAGCGTCGCCAGCCCTTCGGCCAGCAGCCCGCGGTCGGCGGGCTCGCACTGGTGCAGCACGCCCCGCATGTACACGTTGGCGTCGCCCAGTTGGGCGTGCAGCGCCCGTGCCTCGATCCGGTCGGCTGCGTCCAGCACCCGGTACACCGCCTGGCCGGCCGGGTCGGCCCGCTCGGCGTGCGCGACGGCCGCCGCCGACAGGTCGACGCCGAGGACGCGCGGGAAACGGCCGGCCAGGAAGCGGGTCAGCGTGCCGTTGCCGCAGCCCAGGTCGACCATCGGCAGCCCGGGGTCGACCAGGTGCGGCTCGAACAGGGCCAGATGCCGTCCGGCGGTCAGCGCGGGCTCGGCGTCCCAGAACACGGAGCCCTGCGCGCCGGGCGCCTCGCTCCAGAACCCCTCCCAGGCCGCCCGGTACCGACTCGTCACGCTCATGGCCAACTCCCCAGGTCCGACGCCGTCTTCCCGCCGCGGGCGACGGGCCAGTACGGTCTACCGCGCCCGGCGCGCGGACACAAGGACACGGCGCGCACCTTCACGGCTCGTCCGACCGGCGTACGCCGGTCGGAGCGGGCTCAGCGGCGGGGCAGCGTGAGTTCGAACCAGACGGTCTTGCCCGCGCCGGTCCGGCTGGCGCCCCACTCGCGGGCGAGGGTGCTCACCACGCGCAGCCCGCGCCCGGTCTCGTCCCGGGGCCCGGCGCTGAGCAGCGTCGGCAGGTCGTGGTCGTCGTCGTCCACCTCGCACAGCAGGGTGTCGCCGCGCACCAGGCGCACGGCGACGGGCCGGCCGTGGGAGTGCCGCACGGCGTTGGTGACCAGCTCACTGACCATCAGCTCGGCGTTGTCCGCCAGCTGCGGCAGCCGCCACGCGTGCAGCTGCTCGCGGACCGCCGCGCGGGCCCGGCCCACCTCGGCCGGCGCGGGGCCGAACCGCCACTCGGCGACGTCGCCGGGCTCGATGCCGCCCAGGCGGGCCATCAGCAGGGCCACGTCGTCCTTGCGGCCGTCGCGGGTGTTGAGGGCGCGGATGATCGTGTCGCAGGCGTCGTCCATGGAGGCGGCCGGGTGGGCGGCCGACTCGCACAGGGTGGCCAGTCCGACACCGATGTCCTCGCCGCGCATCTCGACCAGCCCGTCGGTGCACATCACCAGCCGGTCGCCGGGCCGCACCCGCACGCGGACCGCCTCGAACGGCACCCCGCCGACGCCGACGGGCGCTCCGGTGGGCAGGTCGAGCAACTCGCTGCGCCCGTCCTCGGCGCGGACCAGCACGGGCGGGATGTGCCCGGCGTTGGCGAGGTGCAGCTCGCCCGCGATCGGGTCGTACACGGCGTACAGGCAGGTCGCGAGGTAGCTGTCGCCGAGCCGCTGGGCGAGGTCGTCGAGGTTGCGCAGCAGCCGCGCGGGCGGCAGGTCCAGGGCGGCCATGGTCTGCACGGCCGTACGCAGCTGGCCCATCATGGCCGCGGAGTTGAGGCCGTGGCCCATGACGTCGCCGACGACGAACGCGGTGCGCGCGCCGGGCAGCTTCACCGCGTCGAACCAGTCGCCGCCGACCCGCCCGAGCAGGGTGCCGGGCAGATAGCGGGTGGCGATGTCGCAGCCCGCCATGCGCGGCGGTATGTGCGGCAGCATGCTGTCCTGGAGGGTCTCGGCGACGCTCTCCTGGAAGGTGTACATCCGGGCGTTGTCGAGCACGAGGCCCGCGCGGGCGGCCAGTTCGGCGCCGGTGACCCGGTCCATGTCGTTGAACTCGGCGCGCTCCGGGTGCCGCAGCAGGATCATGAAGCCGAGCACCACGGTGCGGGCCTTCAGCGGGACGACGAGCATGCTGCGGCCGGTGATCAGCGGCCGGATGTCGCGCTTTTCGAACTGCGAGGCGATGGCGTGGCCCATCTGCTCACTGATCCGGGGCACCAGGACGGGCTCGCCGGTGGTCATGCACTGGAAGAACGGCGTGTGCGCCGGGAACGGCATGGCCTCGCCGACCGGCACGACGTCGTCCCAGCGGCCCGGTTCGTCGGTGTGCTCGACGGCCACCCGGTGCCACAGGGTGGTCGTGTCCGGCACGCCGTCCGGGAAGCCCTCGCCGGCGACGACCTGCTCGCGCAGGTAGGTGCCGGCGACGTCGGTGAAGCGCGGCACGACCGCCTTGCTGACCTCGACGATCGTGCGGGCCAGGTCGAGCGAGGTGCCGATCCTTCCGCTGACCTCGTTGAGGAACTCAAGGCGCTCGCGCACGGCGGCGTACTCCAGGTCCTCGGCCTCGTCCCGCAGGCCGGCCGGCACGGCCTCCCCCGCGGCCAGGGCCCGGGCGAGGCGCTCGCGCCGCGCCCTGCGCTCGGCGCGCCGGGGCACGCCCCAGTCGGGGGTGACCGGCACCCGGTCGTGCCGGCTGAACTCCAGCACCGGGTAGCCCAGTTCCAGGACCTGCGCCACGATCCGGGCGCTCTCCCCGACGCTCATGCTGGGCAGGATCTCGGGGAGGGCGCGGGCCAGGGCGTCGGCGCCGGGGAAGTCGGTGTGCCGGGCGAAGGCGGGCGCGATCCGCTCGGCGGCGTCCGGGCCCGTCTCGTGCGGACGCAGGGCGCCGGCGTCGGCGGCCAGCACCAGCAGCCGCTGGCCGCCGGGTCCGGCCAGCGGGTACGCCCACCACAGCATGTCGACCCGGCCGCCGTCGGGCACGGTGACGCGGGCCCGGCCCGCGGCCGGGTAGGACAATCCGCCGTCCAGCGAGGACCCGAGGTCCGGACCGAGGCCGTCGTGCGCGCCGTACGGTCCGTACGGGGAGTCCTCGTCGTCGCGCGACAGCGCGCCGGAGACGGGCAGCAGGTCGCTCGCCGGGCGGCCGATCGCGGACTCCTTGGGGGTGCCGAACAGCCGCCGCGCGCCGGTGCTCCAGTGCGACACCAGGCCCTCGCGGTCCACGACGACCACCGCCAGCGGAACCCGTCCCGCCGTCGCGCCGCGTCCGGCCGGGTGGCTGGGAGGTGCTTGCCGGTCGGTGCCACGCTCCATGGCCCAGGCCCTCTCTCCCCACGACTGTGCAAGATCTGCGCCCCCGGCCACCACCGTACGGCGCCGCCCGTCGGCGATGTGCGGCATTGGGGGAATTGACGGCCCCGGGCGCGCGGGCGCACGGTCACGCGCCCCCGGGGCGGTTCAGTCCTCGTGGCCCAGCTGGAGGTCGCGTTCCGTGCGCCCCCCGCCCGCCACCTGGAGCACGGTGGCCACCGGCGGGTATCCGGCCGCGATGACCGTGTACTCGCCGGAGGACAGGTCGACGAAGCGGAAGGTGCCGTCGGCCCCGGTGGTGAGCGTGTCGACGACGTTGCCGGCCGCGTCGAGCAGGGTCACGCGCGCGTCCTCCACGGGCCGTCCGCCGCTCGCCCGCACCGTGCCGCGCAGCACGGAGCCGCCCGCGAGTTCGACGTCCTGCCGGGTCTCCCGGGCCGCCTGGACGGTGACGGGCAGGGCGGCGGGGCGGAAGGCGGGCGCGCTGGCGGCGAGGGTGTACTCGCCGGCCACCAGGTCGGTCATGACGTAGCCGCCCTCGCGTCCGCTGCGGGTCGCGGCGACGACCTCGCCGTGCACGTTGGTGAGGGTGACCGTGGCGTCCCGTACGGCCGAGCCGTCGGCGGTGACCACGCTCCCGGCGAGGCGCCCGGCGCCGCCCAGGACGACGTCCAGTTCCACCGGGCGCTCGCCGACGGTCACGGAGACGGCCTGCGGCTGGTGCCCGCCGGCCGCCGCGATCAGGACGTACGCCCCGGATCCGGGCGTGGCCAGCGCGTAGCGTCCGTCCTCGCCGCTGGCGCCCCGCCCGATCTGCTGTCCGGCGACGTCGATGAGGGTGAGCGCCGCGCGCGGGACGACGGTGCCGTCGGGGTGCTGCACCGTGCCGCAGACGGCGACCCCGGCGGCGTGCGGCGAACGGGCCTGCGGGACGCGGCCGGCCGGGGGCGCGCCGGCCGGCTCGGTGGTGTAGTGGGTCACCAGGGGTTTCTCCTTGAGGAAGAACGTCAGCAGCAGGCCGGTGACGAGCACGGGCACGAGGTACAGGAAGATCCTCGGCATGGCGTCGGCGTAGGCCTGGACGTAGCCGTCGCGCAGCGCCGGCGGCAGTGCGTGGACGGCTTGCGGGGTGAGGGACTCGGGGTCGGGCAGGGCCGCTCCCGCGCGCGGGGGCAGCCGGTCGGCGAGGGCGTCGGTGAGCCGGTCGGCGAGGAGGGTGCCGAAGACGGCGGCGCCGACGCTGCCGCCGATCTGCCGGAAGTAGTTGCCGGCGCTGGTGGCGGTGCCCAGGTCGGCGGGGCGCACGGAGTTCTGCACGGCGAGGATCAGCACCGGCATCACCATGCCGATCCCGGCACCGAGGACGGCCGTCCAGACGCTGAAGTGCAGCCGGGGCGTGTCGGCGTCGAGGCGGGAGAGCAGCCACATGCCGGCGACCGACAGGGCGCTGCCGATGACGGGGTGGGCCTTGTAGCGGCCGGTGGCGCTGATGAGCTGCCCGGAGACGATGGAGGCGCCGACGATGCCGCCCGTCATCGGCAGCATCAGCAGCCCCGACTCGGTGGCGCTGGCGCCGTCGACCATCTGCAGGAACGTCGGCAGGTAACCGGCCGCGCCGAACAGCGCGACACCCACCACCAGGCCGACCAGACCGGTGACGTTGAAGACGGAGTCGCGGAACAGCCGCAGCGGGATGAGGGGTTCGGCGGCGAAGCGCTCGGCGACGAGGAACAGCGCGCCGGCCGCGACGGCACCGGCCGCGAGGCCGAGGACGACGCGCGAGTCCCAGGCGTACTCGGTGCCGCCCCAGCTGGTCAGCAGCACCAGGCAGGTGGAGGCCGCGGTGAGCAGCAGGGCGCCCGGGACGTCGAGGCGGGGCTTGGCCCGCGGCTTGGGAAGCTTGAGGACGAGGGCGACGACGGCCAGGGTGACCAGGCCGAAGGGCACGTTGACGTAGAAGCACCAGCGCCAGGAGAGGTGGTCGGTGAAGTAGCCGCCGAGCAGGGGTCCGGCGACGGAGGCGAGACCGAAGGCGGCGCCGATCAGCCCCGTGTACCGGCCGCGCTGCCGGGGCGGCACGATGTCCGCGACGATCGCCTGGACGCCGATCATCAGTCCGCCCGCGCCGGCGCCCTGCACCGCGCGGAAGGCGATCAGCTGGTCCATGGTCTGCGCGCGGCCCGCCAGGGCGGAGCCGACGACGAAGACGACGATGGCGAACTGGAAGACCCCCTTGCGGCCGAGCAGGTCGCCGAGCTTGCCGTAGACCGGCAGTCCGACGGTGGCGGTGAGCAGGTAGGCGGTGATCGCCCAGGACATCCTGTCCAGGCCCTGCAGCTCGCCGACGATCTTCGGCAGCGCGGTGGCGACGATCATCTGCTCCAGGGCGGCCAGGAGCAGGGCGAGCATCAGCCCGCAGAAGACGAGCTTCAGGCGCCGGGGGCCGAGTTCGGCGGTCCGCCCGGGAGGTGGCGCGGGCGGGGGCGCCGCCGCGAACGGCTCGTCCTGCACCGCCACGGTCCCGCCCACGTACCGCTCCCCTCGTCGCGCTGCCGCACCATTCCCGCGTAAAAGCGACAACCAGCAACAAGCGCGACGAGTTACGGCATCATGCCGCCCGGCCGGGAGATCCACCCGAACCGGTGAAAAGGCCAACACCCTTTCCGCACCGGCCCTTTGGGCGGCGTCACCACACCGGCGGCACCGCCCCTCGGGCGGCGTCAGTCCCCCGGCGGCACCTCGGCGGAACCGGCCTTCCGGGCTACTTCTCCACCTCGGCGGCGAGCCGGGCGAGCACCGCGTCGTAGATCCGGCCGAGCCCCTTGGGCGCGAAGGTCCTCTCGAAGAAGCCCCCGATGCCGCCGGCGCCGGTCCAGGTGGCGGTCACCACCACCCGCGACCTGCCCTCGCCGGCCGGGGTGACCCGCCAGGTGGTGAGCATGGAGGAGTTGCGGTCCTTCTCGACCAGCTCGCCGTCGGTCGGCTCGGTGACCTCCAGCAGGCAGTCCCGGACGCGCTTGCTGGTGGCCTGGAGCTTCCAGTGGACGAGGGTGCCCTCGCCGTCGCCGCCCTCGCGCACCTCGTACTCGCTGAACTGCCCGGGCAGCAGCCTCTCGCGCGTGCCGCTGTAGTCGGCGAGGGTGTCGAACACCTTCTCCGGGTCCGCCGCGACGACCCGCTCCGTAGTGGCCTCGACCTGCGCCATGGACTTCCTCCAGCACCTGAGTTCTCGGGGTTGGGGCAAGCCAACCACCCCGGTCCCCGGCCGCCCAAATCGGGGCCGGGGAGTGAGCGAACGGGTGGCGCCGAGCGATCGGAGCGGCCCGCGCACGACCATGGGAACATGTGTTCTATTGCGAGTCCAGTGCTACCGAGGAGGTGTCATGCGCCGGGAGAACCTCACCCTGGAAGCCGGCGACGGCCCGGCCGGCGCCGCGCTGTTCGGCGCGGACACGGTGACCACCCGAACCTTCGACACCCCCGAGTTACCTCCCAACACACATCACGACGGCGTCCGGACAGTAGAAAGCCACGCCCACCTCGACAGGGGAGGAAGTGGGCGGGGCTGTTGTCCTCGTCGGCGGGGAGTGATGAGCAGGACATGCCGACGAGGGGTCAGGGGCCGCTAGTCATCGGACCGGCTGTGAGCCTCTTCGCCGTGATCCAGCGGGCACATGTCCGTCACACCCATCGGGATCATTTGCTGCATCGGGTGCTGTGGGCAGCGCCGACGCCCTCGATAGGTGTCCACCACCCAGTCGTCCACAGCGATGTCTTTCGAGCTCGGGGTCCGGTACCGGTTGCCAGCAGCCATAGCGTCACTCCGAGGGGGTGGGCGGGTCGTCCTCCGGCTGGGGGACGATCGGCTCGAAGTCGTCGTCCTCTCCGCCGTGGTTCACGGTGTACAGCGTTGCGTGCATGACGTCTCTCCTTCCACGGGTTTGCCGACATCGCTCAATGTCGGTCAGGGACTTGCGGGTTGTGCAAGGACGCCGGCGGGAGCTGGGATAAACCGACCTCACTCGGCTCACCAGCCCCCGCCGCGCCCGCACGCGCGACGCACGGGCGCCGCACGCAGGTCCAGACGGGCTTCATGCTCCAGCGCCGGCCTCCAGCAGCGGGCAGGGCGCTACGCGCGATGTGCGGGTCACTTCGCCTCCCCGTGGGAGTGCCTGCGCATCTCGACGGCCCTGTCCGTCGCCTTCGACGGGTCGTAGTCGGGGCTATAGGGGTTGCTGAAGGCTTTCCACTGCTTGTAGAGAGCGCTACAGACCTTGCAACCGGGAGTGGGCTTCGTGTTTGCGAGGGGATCCAGCGACTGAACGGCCGGCGTCTGGACTTTTTTCTTCGTCACGCGTCACACCCCCCGCCTGTGATCCGGGGCAGCCGTGGCCACGTGAGCGAACTCCGGGGAGACCTCCCACTCACGCCCCCCTCCGATGGGGCGGAGGCAGATGCGCCCTCCGACGTGTCCGCGGTTTTCGCCGACCTTGTTCCGGGCGCTGTCCACCATGACCGTGCCGACGGCCGGCGGTTGGTTCGTGTCTGGGCGTGCCATGGCGACTCCTCACCCCTGCGCGAGCCTCACCTTCGTGACGCTCTGATCATCAGCCGTCACATGGGACGTTGGAACCTGTAATCCGCGGACGAATAGGCCGTCGAGCCGATACCGTCCAAAGAGGGCCAAACGTCCCTGGGGGATCCCTTGAATGTAGACCTTCAGCGCGCTATGGACGACGCGCAGATTTCGCGAAGTCGACTCGCACGTAGTCGGCGTGACCAGTAAGACCGTCGAACGGTGGGTAGCCGACCCCACACGTGTCCCGCACCCCAGGACGCGGGAAGACGTAGCGAAGGCGTTGGGAGTGAGTGCAGACGTGCTGTGGCCTAAGTCATTCCGTAGCACCCTGAAGACCGGGCATGACCGGGAAATCGTCACGGCGTACCCGTACCGCAATGCGTGCTCTACGTCCGTGTGGGCTCGCCTCATCGACGGGGCATCGAAGTCGATCACCTTCGCGGGTTACACCAACTACTTCGTGTGGCAGGAGCACCCTCGTCTCTAGCGGACCGTCTCTCCGCGAAGGCGTCGGCCGGCTGCGTCGTCCGGTTCCTCATCGGTGACCCGGAGTCGGAGGTTACTCGCCGACGGGAGGAGATCGAAGGCGTCCCGCTCACCGTTGGCACACGGATCCGCATCACCCTGGACGCCTTGAGCAAGATTGAGGGTGGAGGCGTGGAAGCTCGCTTCTCTGACGGGCATATCGCCCTCTCCGTCTTCCAGTTCGATGACGAGATGCTTGTGACGCCCCACCTCTCCAGCTTGCTCGGACACGAGTCGCCCATGCTCCACCTGCGCCGACTGGGGGACGACGGCCTGTACGACCGTTTCGCCAGCCACGTAGCGGCGTTGTGGGAAGGTGGTCGCCCTATCCGGGCGTCGACCTGATCACACATCGAACCCCGACGTCTGCGGCGACATCTGACGTACAACGCAAAGAGCCCCCGCCGGGTGGTCCGACGGGGGCTCTGGTGTACTCAGTACTTCCCTCCCTGCCTCGCCCGGACCTTCTTCAGGCAGACCGGGCAAAGAGGGTTCCCTCCGGCGCCGTACCGGTGCGTCTTGTGGTGGCACGAGGCGCACGGGCCGACGTGCTCTCCCGGGCACGTCGGGGGCGGAGGAGCGACCTGGAGCAACGCCTGGTACAACGCGCCGTGCGCGTTCTGGCCGACGGCGGCGCTGCGGCCGCTGGACGTGGCCAACGACCGGGTGCCGCCGGTGCTGCTGTTCCAGGCCACGCACGACGCGGCCACGCCGTACCGGGGCGGTGCGACGCTGCACCGCCTGCTGCGCGGCTCCAGCCTGGTGGTGGAGGAGAACGGCGGCAACCACGGCGTCACGCTGAGCGGGAACAGCTGTCTGGACGGGCACCTGGCGGCCTACCTGACCGACGGCACGGTGCCGCGCGGCCCCGGCGAGGCCGACGCGGTGTGCGCGGCGCCGCCCGGCCCGAAGCCGCTCGTCGCGAAGGCCGCCGGCCAGTCGCGGGGTTCGGCGCTGCACGAGCTGCTGGGGTTCCGGGGCCGGGCCGCCGACCGGTGAGGACGGCGACGGAGTCGGCGCTCCGGCCGGCCGCCGCGGTGCGTGCCGCCCGGTGACACCCGTGCCGGGCGGCACGGGTGTCACCGGGCG
>NZ_JBHMCY010000114.1:0-15491 GCF_042430725.1 Streptomyces cinereospinus
GACGAGCCGTCGGCGAACCCGCTGGATAGATCACGAAACCGCACTGGAGTACTAGGTGTCTTCTCGCCCTGGGTCTTGCCGGGAATCTTGGTGAGCTGGGCTTTTGCTGGTCAGGGGCGGTGGGCTCGTGCGCCTGGTGGTCGTCGTTGGTCGTCATTGGCCACTGTCGAGCAACGTCGGACGGCCCAGGGACGGCCCAGCTCTGCCGCGCTCGATGAGGCTGGCACCTTCGATACGCCCCGCCTGAACCTCAGCCGACGACAGTCAGCCACGACCACGGCCCCGACCCGCCCGGCCGCCCGGCTCACCCCCGGCACCGCACTCGCTCTCGTCGGCGGCGGCACCGCCGCGGTCCTGGTCGTCGGCGCCGTCCTGGTCTCCATGCTCCTCGCCGTCGCCCTCACCGCCACGTCCGTGGCCGTGTGCGCCGTCGTCATCCGCTCCGTCCTCACCCATCGCTGACCTCACTGCTCCATCCGCCCAGCCTGCCACTACTGTCTAGCCCCCTTGACAGGCTGGGTGCTCGCACCGAACACCCACCCCTTGCAAGAAGGAACCCGCACATGCACCCTGCGGCTCCGACCGCAGCCATCCGCCAACTGGCAGCACTCGCCCGGCGCGGCGACCTCAGCGCCTACGCCCACCAGATCCAGCGCCTCGGCGGCTGCGAGCGGCCCGTCCGGATGGAGGGCCACCGGCTCGACGTCCACGCCGCCACCGGGGAGATCGTCCGCGAGATCGCCGACCGCGACCTTCCGGCCGGACAACTCCTCATCCGCTGCAACAACCGCCGCGCCACCCGGTGCGCCTCCTGCGCCGAGACCTACCGCAAAGACACCTTCCACCTGGTCACCGCCGGACTGAGCGGCGGCAAGGGCATCGGCCCGTCCGTCGCCCAACACCCGCGCGTCTTCGCCACCTTCACCGCCCCGTCCTTCGGCCCCGTCCACAACCGCCCCGGCGGCGGCCGGTGCCGCTGCGGACGCCTCCACCCCGAAGACGACCCCGCCCTCGGCACACCCCTCGATCCGGACCGCTACGACTACCGCGCGGCCGTCCTGTGGAACGCACACGCCGGAGCCCTGTGGGGCCGCTTCACCACCTACCTGCGCCAGCACCTCGCCTCCCGCGCGGGCATCGGCCGCTCCGCGCTGCGCCACTGCCTCAAGGTCTCCTACGCCAAGGTCGCCGAGTACCAGCGGCGCGGCGCCGTCCACTTCCACGCCGTCATCCGCCTCGACGGCCCGGACGGTGCCGAAGACGCCCCGCCGGCCTGGGCCACCACCGAACTGCTCACCGACGCGATCCGCTCCGCGGCCCGGCTCGCGGAGACGCCCGGCCCGGTCCTCGACGGCCAGGCGTACGCCTTCCGCTTCGGCGAACAGCTCGACATCCGCCCCATCCGCTCGGCCGACTTCGCGGGCACCTCGGAACTGTCCAGCCGCGCCGTGGCCGCCTACATCGCCAAGTACGCCACCAAGGGCGCCGAGACCGCGGGCACCCTGGACCGGCCCATCCGCAACCCGATCACCGACCTGATCGGCTCCGGTGTCACCGACCACACCCGGCGCATGATCCTCACCTGCTGGCACCTCGGCGCCCTGCCCGAACTCGAAGACCTGCGCCTGCGCAAGTGGGCCCACATGCTCGGCTTCCGCGGCCACTTCTCCACCAAATCCCGCGCCTACTCCGTCACCCTCGGCGCCCTCCGCCAGGAACGCGCCGACCACAACGAGGCACTGGCCCGCGAACGCGCGGCAGAGGCCGGCCACCCGCTGCCCGACCCGGACACCGTGCTCGTCCTCTCGCACTGGCGCTTCGCCGGCACCGGCTGGACGGACGCGGAACGCCTCGTCGCCCACGTTGCCCCACGGCCCGACGCCGTCCGGCCGTCCTCGACTTCCGACGATCCCGGTCTCGACCCGATGGGAGACCTCACCCGATGACCATGCTGACAGCGGTTCGCACGGCGGCCTGCGACGAGACCGCCGCGGACTCCGCCTTGGTGCTGGTGACCGTCGAAGAGGCTGCGCGGCGGCTCCGGATCGGCCGTACGACGTGCTTCCGGCTCGTCATGTCCGGCGAGATCGAGTCCGTGACCGTGGGGCGGCTGCGGCGAGTCCCGGTCGACGCCCTCTCGGCGTACGTGGCGAAGCTGCGGCGTCCGGCCGCCGTCGCGTAGGGGAGGGGACATGGCAGAGCGGAAGCGGACCCGCCAGCCCAACGGGGCCTCGTCCATCTACCTCGGCAAGGACGGGAAATGGCACGGCCGGGTGACGGTCGGCGTCCGTGATGACGGCAAGCCCGACCGCCGCCACGTCGAGCGGAAGACCAAAGCCGAGGTGACCAAGGCCGTCCGGGAGATAGAGCGAGCGCGCGACGAGAGGAAGCTCCGGAAGCCGGGGCAGAGCTGGACACTCCAAGCCTGGCTCGAGCACTGGGTCGAGAACATCGCCAAGCCGTACGTCTCCGAGAACACGTACGACGGGTACGAGGTCGACGTTCGCGTGCACTTGGTGCCCGGCCTCGGTGCCCACAAGCTCGACCGCTTGGAGCCCGAGCACCTGGAACGCTTCTACCGGAAGATGCAGGACTCCGGGAGTTCCGCCGGCACCGCCCACCACGTCCACCGGACGATCCGGGTCGCCCTCGGTGAGGCGGTCCGGCGCGGACACGTCCCGACCAACGCGGCCGAGATCGCGAAGGCGCCGCGGCTCGAGGAGGAGGACATCGAGCCGTACACGATCGAGGAGGTTCAAAGCCTGCTCGTCGAGGCGTCGAAGCTGCGGAACAGCGCTCGGTGGGTCGTCGCCCTGGCGCTCGGCCTGCGCCAGGGGGGAAGCGCTCGGGCTCCACTGGGAGGACGTCGACCTCGACGCGGGATACGTCCGCATCCGTAAGAACCGGCTGCGGCCGAAGTACCGGCACGGCTGTGGTGGGACTCCGTGCGGCAGGGCCGCGGCCGGCTACTGCCCCCACCGGGAGCAGATCCGGCGTGAACACAAGTCCACCAAGTCGCGTGCCGGGCGTCGCACGATCGGATTGCCCGACCCGCTGATCAAGCTTCTCCGCCAGCACCAGGAGGAGCAGGAACGCGAGCGGATCGCCGCCGGTGCCGACTGGGAGGGCAAGGGGTACGTCTTCGCCTCGCCCACCGGCGGGCCGCTGAGCCCGAACACCGACTACCACGTCTGGAAGCGGCTGCTTCGGGACGCGGGCGTGCGGGACGGCCGTCTCCACGACGCTCGCCACACCGCCGCGACCGTGCTGCTGATCCTTGGTGTCCCGGATGTCGTGATCGACTCGATCATGGGATGGGAGCCCGGAGGAGCGGCGCGGATGCGGGCCCGCTACATGCATGTGACGGGGATCATGCTCCGCAAGGTCGCCCAGCAGGTCGGAGACGCGTTCTGGGAGCCGCCCGCCACCAGCGGGAATGCCGACTGAGACGGAAACTGAGACGGACGAACGCCAGAGGGCCGGACCACTTTTGTGGTCCGGCCCTCTGAGCTGGCGGAGGATACGAGATTCGAACTCGTGAGGGGTTGCCCCCAACACGCTTTCCAACTGTGCGCATGGTCGTGCGGAGGCGTACGTGGGCATTCGCACAGCAGCTCAGGAGGGGCGCGCGTACTACGGTGAACGGCGGCGCTCATTGGCGCACTGGACAACGACCAGGACAACGACAGGCGGCGGACATCTACTGGTTACGGGCGGCAGAAGCGTAAGTCGACTTACGGAGGCCTACAGCTACCAAGCTCTACTGCGCTGCTCTTCGAAGAGTTGCCGACGACTGTGTGGCGCGGTGAGTGAAGGTCAGGACCTTGCCGTCAGTGCGAGGCATCGACGCCTCAGCGGCAGGCCTCTTACTGACCGGTTGCGGAGCAATGGAGCGCAAGACCGTGGGTTGGATCGCAAGCTCGTCCGAGGCAGGCAGGTATGGTCTGTCTCCATACTGGCGCTGCAGCAGGCTCCACAGGAGCAAGGGATCCTCTTGGCCAACTGACACAGGCTCCTCCTTGCGCCAGCCTCGCTGAGTTAGCTGCACATAAAGCGAACGTTTGCGGCTCTCATCGATGTTGCCTACAGCAGCACCGCGAAGGATGAGGGCCTGGATGGATACGCCCCAAGCCTGCTTGCGTCGGGCGAAGCCCTCAAGCGTCAGGCGATCTGTCATCTCCTCTCGTGCCCGCTCGTATGGCACCAGGAAGGCGCCTGCGAAACGGTTTGCCTCTCCTTCTGGGTCCACTGCATGGGGCCTGAACGTATGAAGCACGAGGTGGCCAAGTTCATGGGCAAGGGTGAACCGGTCGCGGTCTCCCTGGGGGCCAGGAAAGTATGCGATCAGGGCCGTTTCCCCGATTCCTGCCCAGTACGACACACCGAAGTGCTTGTTTGTCGGGCTGACAGAGTCACCCGTTGGGTCAGGTAGCACGATGGGAGCCACAGCGATCCCTGCCCGTTCTAGAGCCCGGGTCAGATGTGGGATCGGCTTGTCAGCAGCCAGCCGCAGGGCGACGCGAGTCTGCGCTGCAAGCTCCTCGATGTCGTCGTCACCAATCTCCGACTCACTGGCGAACGGAAGAGGTGGAGCCGGGTAGTGAGCCCGGCCCGTAATCTCTTCTGTTACGCGGAAGCCTTCGCCATAGAAGGCACTGATGCGGCGTGTGACGGTCCTGCTAGCAGTTGCCATCTTGCGGAAGCGCAGCGAGTCCAGCGGTACAGAAGACGGCCTTGCGTAGAAGAAGCTCATCGGGGTGTCGGTGGCTTCAGCGATGACGCGGAGCCGGTCTTCTGCCGGCTCGCGGGCCCCCGTCTCGACTTGTGAGATCCAACTCTGACTGATCTTGGTTAGGCGATTGAGGTCGGCGCCAGTGAGCCCCAGAAGGTCACGGAGGGTCCGCAGCCGCTCACCAGGAGAAGCCTCCAGTGCCGTCGGCATCGTTCGTCTCCTCATTCGGAAGTTCAAGTTCCAGACCTTCATCTTGCGGCTCGAAGTGAAGGTCGCGCAGATCGGACGCGCTGGTGAGGAGCGGGAAGTCAAGATCGACTAGCTGCTCCTTGCCGAACCGCCAGGTGCCAATCGTTCGCACTACCCGAAACAACGGCGCACCTTCAGCATCGATACGCCAGAGGATAAGCAGGTCGTTGTCCTCGGGTCCGAGCAGGGTCGGCTGGCCGAACTTCGTCAACGGCCGGTTCTGGTAGAAGGCCCGGCGCTGACGGTTGGGCCCCGGGGCTGGGACGTGGTCGTCCCGGAAGCCGTGCAGCAGGCGGGTGCGGTACTCATTGTTTGTGAGCCACAGCTCTCCGTTACGGCGATGGTTGCCGCTGAGCTTCCAGTCTCCGAGGCTGTCACTGGCCGAGGTGAGCCGGGAGTGGACGAGGGCGCGGGTCATATGTGTACGGATCCACCCGTAGGCGGGGCCGTTCATCTCAGGGAGTCGGCGGCGCTGCCGCTGGACAGCCCAAGCGAAGGCGTCGTGCAGGGGTTCACAGAGCTGCGCCGCGGCATCCCGGATGCGGGCGACCTCATCCTTAATCACAGGCGTGAAAATATCACGGAGAAAGTTAAGGTTGCACGAGTGCGGCACCAGAACGCCCCTTCATGGCAACGAACCTGACGCCGGGTCGGATGTACAGGCCACCCACCAGCGGGGTCAGCGTCACTGGCGGGGAGGCTGGCTTGAGCGAGGGGGCCGGCCCTCGCGCCGACGACTGCGCGGAGTGCCCTGCCCAGCTTCTTCGCCCTCTGATCCGTAGGCGTGCACTCGCGCTTCGTTCACAGCGTTGAGCACACGCCTGTACGTCACTAGGCACTGACGTACGTCGACGTCAGGCTTCATCGCTCGGCTGGCCTCGCCATCCGCGCGGGCTTCCGCGAAGTGACTTGCGAAGCTCACGGGGTCCTTGACCAGCGATGTGAGCATGTTGACCGTGTGGTCCGCGAGTCGACTCGCGGACCACCATCGCCAGGTCAGTAGTGTTCGCGATGTGCATTGCGTCGCAATGCACATCGCGACGCGAATGACTTACGATGCCTACGAACCCGGACTCACGCAGCCTCACCGAGACTCGCAAGGCACGTGAAGCCAGAAGGGCCCAACGCTGTGTGCCGCAGCGTCAGGCCCTTGAAGGGTGCATCACGAGCCCGGCCGATCTCTACGCGGTCGGGCTCGATGCCGATCCCGCCGGCCGGTCCTGTGCCTCTGGCTAAGGCCAGAGAGACTGCACCACTTCCCTAATGACCAAGATGATCACCGGCGTCCAGTCGAGCACCGCTTGTCTAATCGACGAACGGCGTTCGCATCGCGCACAGTGATCACCCGGAGCAGACTCCTCGGTCACCTGGCACCCTCCCTATCGGCTCCAGCAGGAACCTGGGCTCTTACCCAGGCCTTCGTTTCGCCTGGAAACGAAGATCGTGAGTTGGAGCTTCTGGGAGGGCGCAGCCCTAAGACTAGTCGCGCACCAGTGGGAACACCGGTGAAGGACCACGCCTTCTGGGCTGTGGACGTAATCCAAGCACTAGATAGGGGGTTTGGCTCATTGATGCAGGTCGTGTCGCGTGTCGCAGCCACGCCCCACGGTCGCCGTGTGCTATAGAGGTGCCGACTGGCCAGGCAGCCTTCGTGCGTGCAGACCTCTTCCCCCTAGTAGCGGTCAGGGCTGAAGGGCCTCCAGGGCTGCGACCACGATTGCGGGGTCGCCTTCGTAGAACAGGTGCGGCTCGTCTGCCTCGGGGGGGACGAATCGCGTGCGGTACCGCTGTAGGTCGCTCTCGGAGAAGTAGATCGAGTTGGGGTCGTTCGCGTGGAACTCGTTGCGCTTGCTGATCCGCGCCCACAATTCGTCATGGCTAGCCGCCAGGTAGACGAGCACAGGAGTCGCGCCGGCGTCTGCAGCGATCGCTCGCCATTTCGCCCGGTCCTCCGGGGTCCAAAAGCCGTGATCAACGACGACATCGTGCCCCGCCTTGAGCTGGTCCCGCAGTTCGGCCCCTACGTCTTCGAGGACGGGCCGCTCAAGGGTAGGGAAAACCCCGCGGGGGAAGTCCACGCCATACACGCCGTGCCGACGGAACATCTCTTCGTCCGGGCACAGCCGTACGAAGCCGCAGGCGGTGAGCGCGCGGGAAAGAGTCGTCTTGCCGGAGCCGGGGAGTCCGGCCATAAGGACACAGAACGGCGGATGTGGGGGCATCGATCCCCTCATAGTTCGGGAGATGGCAGCCACCTCCGCTTCGGCTTCGTGCGTGATTGTGCCAGCCCTGCGAGTCGTAAGCAGTACCGCCATATGGTCTTCGAGTGCGCTCACGAGCGTGTCGCCCACGGCGGTCACGGCGCCACCTCCGATTCCGTGCGCCATGTCCGACCTGGACCGCCGAGGTCCACGCCGTATTCCACGATGTTGCCCTCGCTGTCCACGAACTTGGCAGTCATCACGACCACGGGGTCCGTCGGCGGGTTCTCGGGGTCCAGCTCCAGGAGTCGGGCGTACTCGGGTGTCAGCAAGCGCGCGGAGGCGGTATCGATGCGGTGGCTGATCGGGTGGCCGGTCGCCTGGGCAATGAGCTGGAGCGAAGTTCCCCCTGTCAATCGCTCGCTCGCTGCAAGCTGAGGGATCAGCTTCCCGTACCGCCCGGGAATCCACGACGTGCTGTGAGCAACGATGCCGTGCCGGTCCCGGTACACGCGGCTACGGCGCACCACGTCGGAGCCTGGCTGAACGTCCAGCGCTTGCGCCACGTCATCGGGCGCGGGCACCACGGCCGCCTGATGAGAGTCCGAGCGCTCGCCCGTCCCCCAGCTTGACCCGGTACGCCGGCCCCGGTCCTGCCGCTGCGCCCCGGACGACATGGAGGCCGGCCGATCCAGAACCTCAGTACCGATGCCGTGGATGCCACGAACAAGCCCTTCGTTGCGCAGCTTGCGTAGGGCTTTCTCGGCTGTCGCCGTACTTACCTTCCACTCTTCCGACATGTTCTTGATGCTCGGCAAGAGAGTCCCTGGCTGTAGCTGACCAGACGTAATCAGCTCCGTGTAGTGGGCGGCGATCCTCGCGTACGGCGCCCGATTGTCGGCCTGGCCTGCCATTTCGTCCGCTCCTTGTCGTCACTTCCCTGAGGTTCCCTAGCTTACCGCTTGACACCCCAAGGAACCCTAGGGAACCTTAGGGATGTGCCCGCCGGGTGATTCGCCGGACAGCGGGTGCAGGACCTCACGACGCCCTATTTCAGAGCGCCTTGGAGGTCAAGGGGCCCGGGACAGAGCGGGCCGAGGGCGCACCCGACCCTGGTCATTCGGGAGGGCTTAGACCGAAAGGTCGCGTCTCCATACGCCTAGAACGGGGACATGCCGCGCTACCTGATACGGGCCCGGCACCCCCGAAGGAGACATGCACATCGCCCCGGCATCCAGCCGTGAGGGCGCGAGATCGAATCTCGTCCGGGGCACTCCCGCTGACCAGCGGGCCACACATCTCAGAGGGAGACCGACATGTTCCGCACCCGCTCTGCCGCGTCCGACATGCAGAACCAGAGCAGCGCCGACTTGCAGCGCGAGTACGACCTGATCACCCGCGAGCGCGACAGGGGCCACAACGCGCTCAGCGCGATCAACGCGCAGAACGACATCGCCCGGGAGCTGGAGCGCCGGGAGCGCTGACCCGCCCGACCTCACCGGCCACTTCGTTGGGAGTTCGCATGAGCACTGTCGAGATCGTCTCGTTCGGCTTCCTGCACGACGCCCCGCCCACCGCTCACCTGACCATCGACCTGCGTCACCACTTCCGCGACCCGCACGTATCACCCGAGCTGCGGTACATGACCGCCGAGGACGCCCCGGTGCGCGCCGCCGTGCTGGCCACCCCGGGCATCACCGCGCTGGTGGACGCCACCGCCACGGCGGTCACCGCGTTCGCTGCGGGCCCGAGTGCCGGCACGGTGACCGTCGCGGACGGGTGCGCGGGGGGCCGGCACCGCGCCCCGACGTTCGCCCTGGCGCTGGCCGAGCGGCTGCGCTCGGACGGCCACCGGGTCACGGTCGCTCACCGGGACCTGCACCGCCCCGTCGTCCAGCGCTGACCAGCACCACCTTCCGCACATCGGCCCCGGCTTCCAGCCGTGAGGGGCGCCGGATCGAATCCGGCCCGGGGCGCCGGCCGCTGCTACGCGGCCCGCCGCACTACTCGCGTGCGGCCTTCACCTTCAACGGCGCGCGCCCCGGAGCGGCAACTCCGGGGCGCTGTTCGGGCCGTTCCACCTGCAAGGGAGATCACGACCCAATGGACCACATCGTTACTGTTCAGGACGCTGTTACCGCGTTCGCCGACTTCATGGAGCCGACGGCCGCGGAGCTGGACGCGATCGAGCGTGAGATGCCCGTCATCCTGGCGGACGTCGAGTTGCTGGACGCGCAGATCCTCACGCTGGACCGCACGCCGAGCGAGGTGGACACCCGCCGCATCCGCCGGGCCCGCCGCCGCGCCCTCGCCGCCCGCGTCGCGCAGCTCAACCACGCGGCCGACTGGCGCCTGTCCGGTGGTGCCGCATGAGCGCCTCGGAACGCGGCCTGGTCGCCGCGCACGCCGAGGTGAAGGCGGAGATCGCGCGGACGGACAGCAAGACTGCGCTGCTGCTGGCGTTCGTCGGCGCGGTCCTCGCCGGAACCTGGTCGGTCGCCCGCGACCTGCCGCTGAACTGGCCCGCCATCGTCACCGGCGGGGCTGGTCTGGTGCTGCTGCTGGGTGCGGCCGGTCTGCTGCTGCGGTCGGTGCGTCCGAACCTGTCCGGCCGGCACGGCTTCCCCCTGTGGGCCACCCTCACCGCCGACCAGATCATCACCGCAGTCGCCAGCGACCTCGCGGCCGACGTCGCCGGACTGTCCCGGCTCGCGGTCGCCAAGTTCACCTGCCTGCGCCGCGCGGTCGACTGGACCATGACCGGTGGCGCCCTGCTCATCCTCGCCGCCCTGCTCACCGCCGGGGGCGTGAGGTGACACCGACGACCTTCACCGCTCAGGTGTCCATGCGGCAGGGCCGCTGGCGCCTGTATGTGGCGCTGATGAACACCACCGAGCGGTGGCCCGAGCACCGTTTCGGGCGCGTGGTGCCGACGTTCACGCAGCGCACGGACGCGCTCAAGACGCTCGGGTTCGAGCCCGTTCCGGGGGCCGAGTGGACGTGGACCGAGGACAGCGAAGTCCCCGATGACCCGTCCTCTGCGGTGCTGCTGATCGCCGCAATCCGCGTGCGTTCACGGAGGGAGGTGAGGGCGTGAACACCGCTCATATCCGTTCAGCCGAGCGCGCGTTGTCGGCCGGCACGTGGCTGATCGTGGCCGGGGCGATGCTGTACTCGATCCTGACCGTGACCCCGCTCGCGGCCGCGCACACGCCCGCTCATTGGGCCTGGACCGCCCCGATCCTCCCTCTCGTGGTGGACGCTGCGGTCGTCATCGTCGTCCGTCTGGATGCCGTCCTGGCCCGTCTCGGGGGGCACGGCGGCCGGTGGCCCATCGCCCTGCGCTGGATGACCGGCTGCATGACCCTCGCCCTGAACGTCGCGGACTCCGCCCTGCAAGGCGACCTGGTGGGCGTGGCTGTGCACGCGGTCGCGCCGCTGCTGCTCATCGTCACGGCCGAGACCGGACTCGCCTACCGGCGCGCGATCGCCGCGGCCCTCAAGGCGCAGGAGGAACAGCAGCGGGCCGAGCGCGAAGCGCGGGAGCGGGCCGCGGCCGAGCGGCGCGAGCAGGCCGAGCGGCGGGCCCGGGAGGAACGCGAGCACGCCGCGGCGCTGGCCCGTGAACAGCGCGAGCACGAAGCGCGCATGGCCCGTGAACAGGCCGAGCGGGAAGCCGCCGCGCGGCGCGAGGAGCGCGAGCAGCAGCAGGCACGCGAGCGGGCCGAGCAGGCCGAGCGTGAACGCCGCGAGAGGGAGCGTGAACAGCAGCAGCGCGAGCGTGAACAGCGTGAGCGGGAAGCCCGAGAGCGCGCGCTGCGGGAGCAGCGGGAGCGGGCCGAGCGTGAGCGCCGTGAACGCCAGGAGCGCGAGGAGCGGGCGGCGCGTGAGCGGGCCGCATTGTTGGCGGCCGGCCCGGCCACGGAGAAGCAGCCGGAAGACCTCGCCCGCGCCACCGTGCACGCCGCGTTCGTCGAGGGGCTGTCGGTGCGGGCCGCAGTCGAGCTGTGCGGCTGGTCGGTGGGGTGGGTGTCTGCCCGCTACGCCGAGCACCGCGACCCCAACGGCGACCGCGCTGAACTCGTGATCGCGGGTCAGTGATGGGAACCCTGCCCGTCTACCGCTGGCGACTCGCCCCAGACGGCTACGCGACCTACCGGCAACTGCGCGCCCTCGGTCTGCGGCCCGGCGGTCAGGACGTTGCCGCCCAGCTCGAACGCCCGCGCCGGCGGCGCGGCCCGCTGGTCGCCTACCTGTACCGCATCGACCGGGCCAAGCCGGTGCGTCCGATGACCCCGGGCCGGTGGGCGGCCCTGGCCAAGGCCAACGCTGCCCGCCGCGTCTGCCCCGAGTGCCGGCGCGATGTCGGCTACGTCATTCCGCCCTCGCTGGGCATGTGCGGCTCCTGTGCCGCCCCCGAGGACCAGTGCGCCGCCTGAAATCCCCGTCTGAACAGCGCATCCCCCATACAGGTGCAGGACCCGAACGCCTCCCTCTGACCGGCGCATTCGGGTCCTGCTTTTCACTCCGGAAGGAGTGCCTTCAGCATGACCGACATCAGTACGGAAGCGGTAGTGGCCCCCGCCACCACCGACACCCCGCCCGCCCCGGCCCCTGCACAGGCTGTGGACAAGGCGGATGAGCAGAAGAACAGCCAGGTAGAAGACGCCCCGGGTGGTTGGCCCGTCACCCCACTGGCCCTGTCCGGGGCCAACGCCACCGTCTCCACCATCGCGGGGGCGGGGCTGATCGGCGGGCCGGTCGCCGCGGCAGTCGCCGCCACAGGCATGGTCGTGGTCGGCACCCTCGCTTCCTACCGCAGCCGCAACCCGCGCCCGAAGCAGGCCACGCGCCGGGCCGCCGCGCGTACCGCGGCCCGCCAGCACGCCGCCCGACACCGCTCCGCCGGCCTGAACACCGCCGGCCGAAAGACCAGCTCGGGCGGCGGTCGCACAGCTGGCGGGTCGGGCAAGGTCCCCGGCCAGAAGCGGCGCGGACCGAGCGCCGGTGGAGGGCGTGGCGCGGCTGGTCAGGGCCGGTCCGGGGCGGCCAAGCACAGTGCTCCGGTCTCCCTGAACAAGCCCGCCGGGCTCAAGAGCGGTGGTCGTGGCGGTCCGGTGGGAGCTCTGTCCAAGGCGGGGCAGGTCAGGGCGCTGCGGAAGGCGCAGAAGCAGGCTGGAGCGTCCCGCGCCCAGAAGCGGGAGCAGACCTCCGCGGCCCGGCGCGCAGTCGCCGACGCCCGCCGCAACGCCCCCAAGTCCCACAAGGCGCGGGCACAGTCGGGTGGTCTGGCGGGCCGGATGCTCGGGGGTGCGGGCCGCAAGGCGCGTGCGGTGAAGCAGGCGGCCATCGCCAAGCAGCGTGCGCGCCGGGACGCGGCCACCGCGCGGAAGGTGGCCGACGGTCGTTCGAGCGTGCGCAAGGCGCCCGCCCGGCAGGCCGCGAGGAAGGCCCTGCGCCGCTCTGCAGCGCGCTTCCACGGGCGCCGCGCCCTGGCCGCATTGCTCGCGCTCCCGATCGGTCTCCTCGGGTTCCTGACCAGTCCGCTGGGCCGGAAGTTGGGCCTGCCCTGGCTGGTCCACCCGGGCCGGCGCCTGTACCGACGGCTGACCGGCGCGGCCCGCGAGCAGCGCGCCGAGCGCGATGCGGCGATCCGTGAGGAGCAGGCCGCCGCGGAGGACGCGGCAGAGCAGGAGGCCGCCAAGGACGTCACTGATGGGCTCGGGGAGCGGGTGGAGCGCCCGGCCGGGCCCGTCCCGAACAACACCGACCGCACGTCAACCAGTGAAGGAGAGCACGTGTCCGGGTTCCAGTTCGAAGAGCACGCCGCCGAGATGGAGCAGGCCGCACAGTCATACGACCCCGAGGACGCCATGGAGATCCTCGCCATGGTCGAAGGGCTCCCCGCCGCGCTGACCAGCGTGGCGAACGTGATGAAAACCCTCGCCGAGCGCGCGGACAACGAGTTCCCGCTGGAGAAGGAGGTCGCCGACGGCTTCAACGACATCTTCGGCGCCCTGATGAGCGCGGTCGCGGTCGCGGAGGACATGGGGCCGCTGTTCCGGCAGGCCCACGAACAGGACATCGCCCGCCACGAGGACCCCCGCAACGGCCCGGAGGCCGAGAAGGGCTGGAACGTCTGACATGAGTGCCACCACTGCCGCGAACAAGAATAAGCATGCGGACAGTGGCCCGGTGCTGGACTGGAGCGCCGGTCACGGACCCGTGACCGGCGCCCTGTCCGCGACCACCGGAGCCCTGGCCATCGCCACGACCGGCGCCGCGACCGGCATGCCGCCCCTGTGGGCGCTCACTGTCGGGGGTGCCGGCGCCCTCGGCCACACCGTCGCCGGGCTCAAGGTCCGCAACGCGGGCCGCACCCTCGCGTTCAAGGCCGCATCCTGGCTGGTCGGCGCCGGGTGGACCACCTGGGCCATGACCACCGGCCCTCTGTCGTGGGCCGCCCTCGGTTCCCTCGCCACAATCGGCGTCGGGATGGGCGCCGGGGCCCGCTCCGTCTCCCTGTACGAAGAGGCCCGCGAGGAAGAAGCCCTCGCGGCAGAGCGGCGCCAGATCGCGCAGGAGATGAGTGCGGAGCGACGCCAGATCGCCGCGGAGTGGGTGGAGCGCATCCGCCGGATCTGCAACATCACCGTGCGCGTGCTGGCCGTGGAGATGTGGGAGACCGGCAACGGCTACTCCCTCGATCTCGAACCGCAGGGCGGCATCACCTACGACCGCATCGCCCAGTACGCCGCGGCCCTGTCGGCGGACGCGAAGCTGCCGCACGGCTGCACCGCCGCGGTCGGCCCCGGCGTACACCAGGGCCGGGCGATCGTGGACGTCACCACCCGCAACGTCCTCGCCGAAGCCCGCACCTACCCCGAGGACTACACGCCGCTGTCGATCCTGACCGGCATCCCCTGGGGGTTCCGCACCAACGGTGACGACGTCCTCGCCTACCTGCGCGAGCAGTGCGCGCTGGTCGTCGGGCCGACCGGGTCGGGCAAGACGAACATGCTGCACACGATCCTGGCCGGCCTCGCCCGCGCCGAGGACGTCCTGACCTGGGTGATCGACCTGAACGCCGGATCCGCCGGCCTGCCCTGGGTGCGCCCCGCCCTGAGCGGCGAACTCAAGCAGGCGGACGGCACTCCGGTGCGCCCCGGCGTGGACTGGCTCGCCGGCACCTACGAGGAAGCCTTGAGGCTGCTGGACGCGGCGATCGCGGTCGGTCTGCACCGCAAGCGCGCGTATCAGGAACTGATGGCCAAGCACGACACCGACCTGCTGCCGGTGAGCGCGAAGATTCCGCAGATCATGCTGGTCATCGACGAGGGCGCGGAGATCCTGGTCTCCACCGACCGGCGGATGAAGGAACTCGCCAAGCGAATCTATGAGTTCATCCGCATGCACCGCTCCATGGGCGGACGCACGATCATCACCGCGCTCGGGGCGACCGGCAGCGTGCTGGGCAACCTCCTCATCCGCCGTGAGGCCAAAGTCCGCGTCGCCCTGACCGGTGGCGAGACCGAGGGCATGGACCTCTCCAAGATGTTCCCCGGCCGGCGCGGGCTGCGCGTGGACCAAGCGCCCTTTAAGGGCGCCGGCTTCATGGGCACCCCCGAGTCGCCGGGCGCGCTGTTCAAGGCGTGGCGGATCAAGCCCTCCCAGATCCGGGACATCACCGTCGCCACCAGCGACCGGCACCCGCGTCTGGACGCGGTGTCCGCGAACGCCGCGGGCGCCGACTACGCGCGGCGCTGGGACGCGGAGCGCACAGCGTGGATGCGCGACCTCACCCCGGAAACGACCGGCACCGAGCAGTCGGCGCCAGGTGACGGGGGCGGGCTGAACCTGTCCGCGCTGCGCACCGACCGCGCCGGGACGCCGGGCGGCGACGACGACCTGTTGCGCCGGTTCCGCGAGGAGATCGACGCCCAGTTCGCCACCGCCCCCGACCCCGACACCCCACCGCCCGCGGCAGGGCTGAACCTGTCCGCACTGCGCAAGGAGCAGGAGCAGGACAGTCCCGCGCAGCGGGCCGCGCTCGCCGCGCTCCTCGCCGCGGGCCGGGAAGGAACGGGTGCATCCGCGATCGCTCGCGCACTGGCAGACGAGTACGGCACGACGCGGCAGACGGTCGTGGGCTGGCTCAAGACGTGGGCCGAGGACGGCACCGCGGTGCGGGTCGGGGAAGGCACCAAAGCCCGCTACGTCCACCGCGACTACGCCCCCGAGCCGCCCTCGGACAACTAGTAGTGCTTGGTCAGGTGCATTTGTCGGTGGCGTGTCCGCTTGAGCGGGTG
>NZ_JBHMCY010000115.1:0-14103 GCF_042430725.1 Streptomyces cinereospinus
CGGGGCGGCCGGCGGCAGCAGGCCCGGGGCGGCCGGCGGCAGCAGGCCCGGGGCGCGGGGAGAACGCGCGGAGGGCCGGGGTGCCGGTCCGCACCCCGGCCCTCCGTGCCGTCCGCCGCGCGGTCAGCGCCGGTCGACGAGCTTCCACACGGCCGGCAGCAGCCCCATCGCCAGCGCCGCCTTCAGCGCGTCCCCGATCAGGAACGGGGTCAGTCCGGCCGCGACGGCGGCGGAGGCGGACATGCCGGTGGCCAGGGCCAGGTACGGGACGCCGACGGCGTAGATGATCGCCTCGCCCAGCAGCATGGCGCCGGCCATCCGCCACGGGGAGCGGTCGGCACCCCGGCGGGCGAGCGCGCCGACCGCGGTGGCGGCCAGCAGCAGGCCGATGACGTACCCGAAGGACGGGGCGGCCGCGCCGGAGCCGCCGTCCGCGAACCACGGCACACCGGCGGCGCCGGCCAGCACGTACAGGGCGAGCGAGAGGAAGCCGCGCCCGGCGCCCAGGGCGGTGCCGACCAGCAGGGCGGCGAAGGTCTGGCCGGTCACCGGCACCGGGGTGCCCGGGACCGGCACGGCGAGCTGGGCCGCGAGGCCGGTGAGCACGGCACCGCCGGCGACGAGCGCGGCGTCGCGGACGCGGGTGGAGGGGAGCAGGTCGGCGAGGACCTGGCCCGGACGGGCGGGTACGGCAGCGGTGCTCATGGGGACTCCGCGGGGTGAGGGTGGGTCGGGACACCGTGACGCTAGCCCAGGGCATCCGGGGCGATCACCGTCACCGCCCGACAAAGGCGGCGGCCGGCCTGTGGTTGGCTCCTTACAAAGGGTGTCGGTGACACGTAGGGAACCGTGAGAACGGTCACTGAGGTGGAGACGTATGGCTCACTCCGGAGTGGCCGGAAGCGGTCTGTAGGTTCTCGCCAAACGGGCCACCACGGGACGGACCCCGCCCCGGCCTCTACACTCCCTACGGTTGTCCCCCTGTCCCCTCACGTACTGGACGAGCCGCGCCCATGTCCCGCATCACTCCCGCAGAGGCCCCGCCCGAGGCGGACGCGTCCCTGTCCCACGGGCTCAAGCAGCGCCACCTGTCGATGATCGCCCTCGGTGGCGTGATCGGCGCCGGGCTGTTCGTCGGCTCCGGCGCGGGCATCGCCGCCGCCGGGCCGTCGATCGTCGTCGCCTACGTCATGTCCGGCCTCCTGGTGATGCTGGTGATGCGGATGCTGGGCGAGATGTCGGCGGCGTATCCGTCGTCGGGGTCGTTCTCCGCCCATGCCGAGCGGGCCATCGGTCCGTGGGCCGGCTTCACCGCGGGCTGGGCGTTCTGGGTGCTGCTGTGCACGGCCGTCGGGCTGGAGGGCATCGGCGCCGCGAAGATCGTCAGCGGCTGGCTGCCGGGCACGCCCGAGTGGGCCTGGGTGGCGCTGTTCATGGTGGTGTTCTGCGGCACGAACCTCGCGGCCGTGAAGAACTTCGGCGAGTTCGAGTTCTGGTTCGCCGCCCTGAAGGTCGGCGCGATCTCGCTCTTCCTGGTGCTGGGCGTGCTGGCGATCGCGGGCGTCCTGCCCGGCACGGACTCCCCCGGCGCGAGCAACCTGACCGACTTCATGCCGGGCGGCGGCGAGGGCCTGGTGATCGGCCTGCTCGCCTCGGTGTTCGCTTACGGCGGCCTGGAGACCGTCACCATCGCGGCGGCCGAGTCGGAGGACCCGGTGAAGGGCGTGGCGAGCGCGGTCCGGACGGCGATGTGGCGCATCGCGCTGTTCTACGTCGGCTCGATGGCGGTCGTCGTCACCCTCGTCCCGTGGGACTCGCCGGAGGTCGTGGAGAGCGGGCCGTACGTGGCGACCCTGGACCACCTGGGCATTCCGGGCGCCGGGCAGTTGATGAACGTGGTGGTGCTGGTCGCGCTGCTGAGCGCGATGAACGCCAACATCTACGGCGCCTCGCGGATCGGCTACTCGCTGGTGCGGCGCGGTCAGGGACCGCAGGCGCTGGGCCGGGTGTCGGGCGGGGTGCCGCGGGTCGCGGTGCTCGCCTCCAGCGTCTTCGGCTTCGTGTGCGTGGTGCTCAGCTACTGGCGGCCGGACGACGTCTTCCCCTGGCTGCTGAACATGATCGGCGCGGTCATCCTGGTCGTCTGGATCTTCATCGCCGTCTCGCAGCTGCGGCTGCGCCGCCGGCTGGAGCGGGAGGCGCCGCAGAAGCTGGTCGTGCGGATGTGGGCGTTCCCGGTGCTGACCTGGCTGGCGCTGGCGGGCATGGCGGCGATCTTCGTGCTGATGGCCCGGGAGCCGGACACGCGGGTGCAGCTGTACTCGACCGGCGCGATGACGGTGGTCCTGGCGGCCGTGGGCTACGGCTGGCAGCGGGTGCGCGCCCGGCGCTGACCCGACGCGACCCGCCGAAGGCCCTCACATACTCCGTGAGGGCCTTCTTGTTGTGAGATTGTAGTTGCAAATAATGTGCAACAAGAGCAGCACCTGCCGCTCGGAGGGGACCCCCGCATGCCCGTCTACACGCTGCCTGACCTGCCCTACGACTACTCCGCACTCGCCCCCGTGATCAGCCCCGAGATCATCGAGCTGCACCACGACAAGCACCACGCGGCCTATGTGAAGGGGGCCAACGACACGCTGGAGCAGCTCGCCGAGGCACGCGACAAGGAGCAGTGGGGCTCGGTCAACGGCCTGGAGAAGAACCTGGCCTTCCACCTCTCCGGCCACATCCTGCACTCGATCTACTGGCACAACATGACCGGTGACGGCGGCGGCGAGCCCCTGGCGAACGACGGCGTGGGCGAGCTGGCGGACGCGATCGCCGAGTCCTTCGGCTCCTTCGCCGCCTTCAGGGCGCAGCTGTCCAAGGCCGCGGCCACCACGCAGGGCTCCGGCTGGGGCGTCCTGGCGTACGAGCCGCTGAGCGGCCGGCTGATCGTCGAGCAGGTCTACGACCACCAGGGCAACGTCGGGCAGGGCGCCACGCCGATCCTCGTCTTCGACGCCTGGGAGCACGCCTTCTACCTCCAGTACCGCAACCAGAAGGTGGACTTCGTCGAGGCCATGTGGCAGGTCGTCAACTGGCAGGACGTCGCGAAGCGCTACGAGGCCGCCAGGTCCCGCGCCGACGTGCTGCTGCTCGCGCCCTGAGGCGCACCCCCGGAACGCCCCGCCTCGTGATCGTCTTCTCACCTTTCACCGGGCGGGCGGAAAGAAAGAAGACCCCCGCGAGGACGTGACTCGCGGGGGTCTTCCGCCATCGGCTCTCAGAGGTCATCGGCTCTGAGAGGTCATCGGCTCTCAGAGGTTGCTGAAGTCCGGGCCCTGGGTGCGGGTGCGCTTGATCTCGTAGAAGCCGGGGACCGAGGCCACCGCGAGGGTGCCGTCCCACAGACGGGCCGCCTCCTCGCCCCGGGGGGCCGGGGTGACGACCGGGCCGAAGAAGGCGATCTGTTCGCCGTCCGCGCCGGGGACGGCGATGACCGGGGTGCCGACCTCCTGGCCGACCTTGTCGATGCCCTCCTGGTGGGAGGCGCGCAGCTGGGGCTCGTAGGGGGTGCCGTCCCAGTGGTCCATCAGGGAGTCCGGCAGGCCCACGTCCTTCAGGGCGGCGGCGACCGCCTCCTTCTCCGGGCCCTCTCCCTGGTTGTGGATGCGGGTGCCGAGCGCGGTGTAGAGGTCGCCGAGCACCTCGGCGCCGTGCTCCTGCTGCGCCGCGATGACGACCCGTACCGGACCCCACGCCTTGGTGGCGAGCATCTCGCGGTACTCCTCGGGGAGTTCGTCGAGCTTGTCCTCGTTCAGCACGGCGAGGCTCATCAGGTGCCAGCGGACCTCGATGTCCCGGACCTTCTCCACCTCCAGCACCCAGCGGGAGGTCATCCAGGCCCAGGGGCACAGCGGATCGAACCAGAAGTCGACGGGGGTCTTGTCCGACATGTCTCTCCTCATGAGGAAGCGATTCTCCCGGGGTCGTCCGCAGAACACCGCCGTCCCTCCCGCCATTCCCGGCTGCCCCGGGTCAGCAGCGCATGGCAGGATCGGTCCTGTTCAGCAGTCTCCGCCACAGCCCGAGGGAGTGCCGCCCGTGCCCGGTGAGAATCTGTCCCGCGACGAGGCCCGGGAGCGGGCCGCCCTGCTCTCCGTCGACGGGTACGACGTGTCCCTGGACGTGCGCTCCGCGGTGGGCGAGGCGGCCGGCGACGGGCCGCGGACCTTCCGGTCGGTGACCACGGTCAGGTTCCGCTGCGCCGAGCCGGGCGCGGCCGGCTTCGCCGACCTGATCGCGCCGGCCGTCACCGCCGTCTCCCTCAACGGCCGCGACCTCGACCCCAGCGAGGTCTTCGACGGCTCCCGGATCCTGCTGGAGGACCTCGCCGCCGACAACGAGCTGATCGTCGACGCCCAGTGCGCCTACTCCCGCACCGGCGAGGGCCTGCACCGGTTCGTCGACCCCGAGGACGGCGAGGTGTACCTGTACACCCAGTACGAGCCGGCCGACGCCCGCCGGGTCTTCGCCAACTTCGAGCAGCCGGACCTGAAGGCACCGTTCCGTTTCGAGGTGCGGGCGCCGGAGGAGTGGACGGTGTGGAGCAACGGCGCCGGCCGGCGCACCGACGGGGTGTGGCGGTTCGCGGAGACGAAGCCGATCTCGACGTACATCACGTGTGTGGTGGCCGGTCCGTACCACTACGTGACCGACACCTACGAGCGGGTGTGGGCGGACGGCAGCCGGCTGGAGATCCCGCTCGGCGCGATGTGCCGCAAGGGCCTCGCGCCCTACTTCGACGCCGACGACGTCTTCCTGGTCACCAAGCAGGGCCTGGACTTCTTCCACGACCACTTCGACTACCCGTACCCGTTCGGCAAGTACGACCAGGCGTTCGTGCCGGAGTACAACCTGGGCGCGATGGAGAACCCCGGGATGGTGACCTTCCGCGAGGAGTTCATCTTCCGCGGCAAGGTGACGCAGGCGTCCTACGAGGGCCGGGCCAACGTCGTCCTGCACGAGATGGCGCACATGTGGTTCGGCGACCTGGTCACCATGGAGTGGTGGGACGACCTGTGGCTGAAGGAGTCCTTCGCGGACTTCATGGGCACGTTCGCCAACGTCGGCGCGACCCGCTTCGAGAACGCCTGGATCACCTTCGCCAACCGCCGCAAGGCCTGGGCGTACCGCGCCGACCAGCTGCCGTCCACGCACCCGATCACCGCGGACATCCGCGACCTCCAGGACGCCAAGCTCAACTTCGACGGCATCACCTACGCCAAGGGCGCCTCCGTGCTCAAGCAGCTGGTGGCCTACGTCGGCCAGGACGCGTTCCTGGAGGGTGGCCGGCGCTACTTCAAGCGGCACGCGTACGGCAACACGCGCCTGGGCGACCTGCTGTCGGTGCTGGAGGAGACCAGCGGCCGGGACATGAGCGGCTGGGCGCGGTCCTGGCTCCGGACGGCGGGCGTCAACTCCCTCACCCCGCAGGTCCTGCTGGACGCGCGGGGCCGGATCGAGGAGCTGGCGGTGGTGCAGGAGGCCGCGGAGTCGCACCCCGAGCTGCGGCCGCACCGGGTGCGGGTGGGCCTGTACCGGCGCACCCCCGGGGGCGCCCTGGAGCGGTACGCGCAGACCGAGACGGACATCGACGGGGCGCGGACGGTCGTGACGGAGCCGGCCGGTGCCGAGGCGCCGGACCTGGTGCTGGTCAACGACGACGACCTGACGTACTGCAAGATCCGCTTCGACACGACCTCGCTGGAGACGCTCAAGGGCGGTCTGGGCGACCTCGGCGATCCGCTGGCGCGCGCCCTGTGCTGGTCGGCGCTGTGGAACATGACGCGGGACGCGCTGCTGCCGGCCCGGGACTTCGTGGACCTGGTGGTGCGGTACGCCGGGCGGGAGTCCGAGATCGGGGTGGTGCAGATGCTGCACGCCTGGGCGGAGTCGGCGCTCGTCCACTACGCGGCCCCGCGGTGGCGGGCGCGCGGTGCCGCGCTGCTCTCCGAGTGCGCCGGGCGCGAGCTGCACGGCGCCGCGCCGGGCAGCGAGCACCAGCTGGCCTGGGCGCGGTTCTACGCCCGGACGGCCGAGGGCCCGGGCGACCTCGACCGGCTGCGGGGGCTGCTGGACGGCACGTACGCGATCGACGGGCTGGAGGTCGACCAGGAGCTGCGGTGGGCGTTCCTGGAGCCGCTGGTGGTGCACGAGCACGCGGACGAGAAGGACCTCGCGGCGGAACTGGCCCGGGACGACACCGCCTCCGGCAAGCGCCACCAGGTGCGCTGCCTGGCCGCCCGCCCGTCCGAGGCGGTCAAGGCGCAGGCCTGGGCGCAGGTCGTGGAGTCCGACGCGCTGTCCAACGCGCTGGTGGAGGCGACGATCGCGGGCTTCGCGCAGGCCTCGCAGCGGGACCTCCTCGCGCCGTACGCCGAGAAGTACTTCGCCGTGATCGAGCGGGTGTGGACCGAGCGGTCCATCCAGATCGGCATGGACGTCGTACGCGGGCTGTTCCCGGCGTTGCAGGACTCGCCCGGGACGCTGGCGGCGGCGGACGCGTGGCTGGCGGCGCACGAGGGGGCCGCACCGGCCCTGCGCCGGCTGGTGCTGGAGGCCCGGGACGACCTGGCGCGGGCGCTGCGCGGACAGGCGTGCGACGCGGCGGCGGCCGGCGCCTGATCGCGGCGCCCGCGTCCCGGCGCCTGAGCCCGCCTCCTGGTCCGGCGCCCGGTCCGGTGCCGCGCGTCCGCCCCTGGGCATCCGTTACCGAATACGGGTGATCCGCGCCGTAACCCCTGGTCCGCACCGAAGGGACCAGGGGTTTTCGGCTGGTTCTCGGCATCCGAACACGCGTCCTTTAGGACGAGCTTGTCCTGGTTTGTCGACGAGCGGGTAACAACGGTTACGCGGCGGACCAGGCACGGGAATCTGCCGGTCATGAACCACAACACCCCGCTCTCCCCCCGCCCCCTGCACCACCTGTCCGACAGCCGGCGCCGGGTCATGACGGCCGCGCAGCTGCGGGCCCACGGAGTCTCCGCCGCCGAGACGGACGCGCAGTGCAGGCCCGGCGGTCCCTGGCAGCAGGTCCTCCCGGGCGTGTACCTGCTCCACCCCGGCCCGCCGACCAGCGAGGAGCGGCTGCACGCGGTGCTGGCGTACGCGGCCCGGGAGACCTCCTCCGGGGTCCCGGCCCAGCCCGGCGGCGCGGAGCCGGAGCGTCCGCCGTACCCGGAGGCGATGATCACCGGCCTGGCCGCGCTGAACCTGCACGGGTTCGCCGCCGTCCCCCCGCTGCCCGCCCTGGAGCACGTCGACGTCCTGGTGCCCCGGCCGCGCCGGCTGCGATCCGCCGGCTGCGCGCGGGTGCTGCGCACCCCGGACCTGCCCACGCCGCAGCAGCGCACGGGGTTGCCGGTCGCGCCGGTGCCGCGGGCGCTGGCGGACGCGGTGGCCGACCTCGTGGACGCGGCGGCGGTGGGGCGGCTGCTCACCGAGGCGGTGCGCGGCGGTCACTGCGAACCGGCGGCGATCGTGCGGGAGCTGAACCAGGCCCGGCTGCTGAGCCGCCCGCACGTGGTGGACGCCGTGGACGCGCTGCTGGCGGAGGGGCGGGCCCTCGCGGAGGACCGCCTGTACCGCATGGTCCGCGAGTACGGCCTGCCCGACCCGGTGTGGAACGTGGACCTGCGGCTGCCGGGCGGCCCGCACCTCGGCGGCCTGGACGCCTACTGGCCGGAGCACGCGGTGGCGGTGGAGCTGGACACCCGGGCGCCCCGCCAGGGCCACCGGCAGGAGGACGACGCCCTGTGGTCGGAGTACGTCCGCAAGCGTGAGCACCTGGAGCGGCTGGGCATCACGGTCGTGCACATCACGCCGAAGAAGCTGCGCGACGCGATGGCGCAGCAGGCGACGGTCGTGCGCACGGCGCTGATGGCGTCGGTGGACCGCGACCCGGCGGCGTGCGTGCTGGTGCTGCCCCGGTAGGGAGGGGCCGGGGCGGCACCGGGAGGGGAGCGGAGGGGCCGTCCGGGCCGGGGCCGGGCGGCCCCTCCGCACGGGCGGGCACCCCCTAGCGGTGCCGCGGCAGGCAACGTTCGCCCGTGGCGGCGCGGCGTCCGGTGCGTGCTCTCGGCGTGCCGGCCGGAAGCCCTCGTACGGGACGTACTCGGGCTTCCGTCCGGTGCGGCGGGAGTGCGTGCCGGGCGTCGCGACGGGGCGAACGTCGCCTGCCGCGGCACTAACCGCCGCAGAACTCCGCTTCCAGCACCGCGTCGCTGTCGCCCGCCCAGTCGCCGTTGAAGTTCAGGGCGAGGGAGTGCCGGGCGTCGGCGGTGGTGACGGCCTCGGACAGGGAGCCGTGTATGCCGCCGTCGTGACCCCAGACGTGGACGCCGCAGGACAGCTCCCGGTCCATCAGGCCCAGCCCGTAGCGGAAGGCCGGGGCGTCGGTGACCTCGACCGTGGTCTTCATCGCCGTCAGCTGCTCCGGCGGCAGCAGCTCACCGCCGAGCAGCGCCCGGTAGAAGCGGTTGAGGTCCGCCGAGTCGGAGACCATCTCGCCGGCCGCGTACGCCCACGACGGGTTGAGCCGGGTGACGTCGTACGTCGGTCCGGTCGCCGTCGGCGCCAGCTTGCTGTACGCGCGGCTGCTGGGCCGGGGCAGGGTGGCCCGCGTGCCGGGCACCGAGGTGGCGCGCAGGCGCAGCGGTGCGAGGATGCGGTCGCGGATCTCCGCGCCGTACGGGCGGCCGGTCACCTCCTCGATCACCATCCCGGCCAGGACGTAGTTGGTGTTGGAGTACTGCCAGGACGTGCCCGGCGCGAAGTCCGGCGCGTGGGCCATCGCGACCGCCACCAGCTCGGCCGGCTCCAGGGTGTCGTAGCGGTGTGCGAGGAAGCCGTCCTTCAGCAAGTAGGTGCGGCCGAACTCCTCGTCCGAGGTGTAGTCGTGGATGCCGCTGGTGTGGTTCAGCAGCTGACGGAGGGTGACCTCACGGCCGTCGTGGCCGTTGCCCCGCACCGTGCCCGGCAGCCAGGTGTCCACGGTGTCCGCGAGCGACAGCCGGTCCTCCGCCTCCAGCTGGAGCAGCACCGTCGCCACGAACGTCTTGGTGATGCTGCCCACCCGGTACCGGTCGGCCGCCGACCGCGGCTCGCCGGTGCGCAGGTCGCCCACGCCCTCGGTCGCCCGCCAGCCGCCGTGCGCGTCGCGGGCCGCGGCCGTGGCGCCGGGCACGCCGTCCCGCACGGCGGCCCGCAGCGCCTCGCGGGTGGCGTCGTGGCCGCCCCCGCCGGGCGCCGCCAGGGCCGTGCCGGCCAGGGCGGCCGACAGCGCCACGGCCGTCGCCGCCACCAGGGTCATGCGTACGTTCATGTCCTCCCCCGTCCGATCCTTTCGGATCTTCGTCGGATCACAGTACGGTCGGGGGGAGAAACCATGGCCACCGCGTGAAGGTTGCCGGCCCCCGCGCCGGTTGAGCGGGTTTCGGCCCCTGTGGGAGCACGGCCGGGGGCCGGCCCGGCGCCGTGCCCGCACTTCTGGTGCCGCGGCAGGCGAGGTCGCCTGCCGCGGCACTAGGCCAGGTCGACGCGCCCCGCGGCCGGGCGCTCCCGCCACAGCCGCAGGCCCAGGTCGACCAGGCCGATTCGGCGCAGGGCGGGCACGGCGTCGAGGTCGTGCCAGGCGGCCATGTCGGTGGATCCGCCGATCTCGTGCCGCAGTTCGCCGCCGACCACGGTCCCCTCGTACACCAGGCGCACCGCGTGGTGGTCGGTGGCCGCGCGGAGGCGGCGGCGCGGGAAGGTGCGGTGCAGGGAGTGGACGCCGAGGATGCCGGTGACCTCGATCCGGTAGCCGGTCTCCTCCCGCACCTCCCGGCGGACGGTGTCGTAGGGATCCTCGCCGTGCTCCATGCCGCCGCCGGGCAGCACCCACTCGGGAGTGCCGTCGGGAGCCGGGGAACGGGCGAGCAGCACCTGGCCGTCGCGGACGCATATGGCGTAGGCCGCCACCCTCAACGTCTCTCGCACGAGGGGACGTTAACCCGCCGGACCGGGAATGCCACCCGCCATCCGAAATGGTCGGCTCGCCCGCTGCGTCCCCCCGCCCGCATCGCGGGTTTTCCCCATACATCCATTGCGATTCGGTCAACTCTCGTCACCTGCCCTTGCGTTGCGTAAGGCTGAGCGGTCGTCCGGGGGCAATTCCGGACTGTCTCGTTCCTTAATCACCAAGGGATGCCGATGACCCTCACCTCCCAGAGCGATCCGATACCGGGCGCCAGACGCGTGGCACGGATCGCCGTGGCCGCCGGTCTCGTCGCCGCGCTGGCCGCCGCCGGGCCGCTACCCGCGGCGTTCGCCGCGGACGCCGCGCCCGCGGCGGCCGACCCGGGCGCCAAGTCCGCGCACGACAAGCTCGGTTCCGACGACGCCGAGCTGCTCGCCGAGGCCAAGGCCGAGGGCGACAGGACCGTGACCCTGATGGTCGCCACCGCGCCCGGCGGCACCGAGCAGGTCGCCGGGCAGCTCGACGCGGTCGACGGCGGCCTGGTCGGCCGGACGTACGACCGGCTCGGCTACGTCCGGGCCACCGTGCCCACCGGCACGGCGGACGCGGCCATCGCCGCCGCCGCCAAGCTCTCCTCCGTGCACGGCATCGACCTGCGCGAGGAGATCCCGCTGGACGACCCGCGGCCCGGGGCGGGCAGCGCGCGGGGCGGCGAGGCCGCCGGCGGCTACCCCGCCCCCGGCAAGGACACCCCCGCCGAGAACCCGTACAACCCGTCCTTCGAGACCGGCGCCGTCGACTTCGTCGAGGACCACCCGAAGGCGGACGGCCGCGGTGTCACCATCGGCATCCTCGACTCGGGTGTGGACCTCGGCCACCCGGCGCTGCAGAAGACCACCACCGGCGAGCGCAAGATCGTCGACTGGGTGACCGCGACGGACCCGGTCGCCGACGGCGACGGCACCTGGCGCCGGATGACCACCTCGGTCAGCGGCCCGGCCTTCGCCGTCACCACGGCCGCGCTCGGCACCGAGACGTTCCGGGCGCCCGAGGGCCCGTACAAGTTCAGCTACTTCTCCGAGGCCGCCACCACCGGCGGCGACATGGCCGGCGACCTCAACCGCGACGGTGACACGAGCGACGTCTGGGGCGTGCTGTACGACGCCGCGTCGGGCACCGCGCGCGTCGACCTGGACGACGACCTCGACTTCACCGACGACACCGCGATGAAGCCGTACAAGGACGGCTTCCAGATCGGCTACTTCGGCACGGACGACCCCGCGACCGAGATCGCCGAGCGGATCCCGTTCGTGATCGAGATCCGCAAGGACGTGGTCTACGACGCGGCCGGCGCCAAGGCCGACTACGTCAGCATCGGCGTCATCGAGGGCTCGCACGGCACCCACGTGGCCGGCATCACCGCCGCCAACGGCCTGTTCGGCGGCGAGATGAACGGTGCGGCGCCCGGCGCCGAGCTGGTCTCCTCGCGGGCCTGCACCTGGTCCGGCGGCTGCACCAACGTCGCGCTCACCGAGGGCATGATCGACCTGGTGGTCAACCGGGGCGTCGACATCGTCAACATGTCGATCGGCGGCCTGCCCGCGCTGAACGACGGCAACAACGCGCGCTCCGAGCTGTACACCCGCCTGATCGACGAGTACGGCGTCCAGCTGGTGATCTCCGCGGGCAACTCCGGCCCCGGCGCCAACACCATCGGCGACCCCGCCCTCTCCGACAAGGTGATCTCGGTCGGCGCGACCGTCTCCAAGGAGACCTGGGCCGCCAACTACGGCTCGGCGGTGGAGAAGCGGTACGCGATGATGCCGTTCTCCTCCCGCGGCCCGCGCGAGGACGGCGGGTTCACGCCGACGCTCGCCGCGCCCGGCGCCGCGGTCAACACCACGCAGACCTGGTCGCCCGGCGGCCCGGTCGCCGAGGCCGGCTACCGCCTGCCGCCCGGCTACTCCATGCTCCAGGGCACCTCGATGGCCTCGCCGCAGGCGACCGGCGCCGCCGCGCTGCTGCTGTCCGCCGCGAAGCAGCGGGGCATCGAGCTCACCCCGGCGGCCCTGCGCACGGCGCTCACCTCCACCGCCGACCACATCCGGGGCGTGCAGGCGTACGAGGAGGGCGCGGGCCTGATCAACGTCGAGGACGCCTGGGACGCGGTCCGCGACGGGGCCACCGCGCACACCTACACGGTCAGGGCGCCGGTCGACACCGCGATCGACCAGTTCCTGAAGACCCCGGGGTACGGCACCGGCCTGTACGACCGTGAGGGCGGCCTGAAGGCCGGCCAGAAGAAGACGTACGACGTCACGATCACCCGTACGTCCGGCGCCGACCGGGCGATCCGGCACGAGCTGCACTTCGAGAACAACACCGGCGGCACCTTCCGGATCGTCGGCTCCGACGAGGTGCGGCTCCCGCTGAACCAGCCGGTCACCGTGCAGGTGCAGGCCGCGCCGGGGTCCGCCGGACTGAAGAGCGCGATCCTGGAGGTCGACGACCCGTACACCGAGGGCGTCGACAAGCAGGTCCTCACCACGGTCGTCGTCTCGCGGCCACTGGCGTACGCCTACTCCGCCTCCGGTTCGGTGCAGCGCAACAGCACCACCTCGTACTTCGTGACCGTGCCCGAGGGCGCCACGTCGCTGGAGGTCGCGCTCGGCGGGCTGAGGGACGGCAGCCAGACCCGGTTCATCGCCGTCCACCCGTACGGCGTCCCGTCCGACCCGACGTCGACGGTCAACTGCTACCCGAACTACGCCAACCCGGCCAACACCTGCCGTCCGGACGTGCGCTCGTACACCGCACCGCAGCCCGGCGTCTGGGAGATCGAGGTCGAGTCGCGCCGAACGTCGCCGCTGCTGGACAACCCGTACACGCTGGACGTCACCGTCCTCGGCGCGGCCTTCGACCCGGAGACCGTGACCGTGCCCGAGGTCCGGGTCGGCACCCCGGCCGCCGCCTCCTGGAAGGTGACCAACGCCTACGCCGCGCTCGACGGCACGCTGGCCGGCGGGCCGCTCGGCTCGTCCCTGACCGCCCGCCCGGCCGTCGCGCAGGGCGAGACCCGGACCGGCACGGTCGAGGTGCCCGCGGGCGCCACCTCGCTGGACGTCGCCATCGGCAACGTCTCGGACGCGGCCGCCGACCTGGACCTGACGGTCTACGACAGCGCCGGCGCGGTCGTCGGGCAGTCCGCCGACGGCGACTCCGAGGAGCGGGTGACGATCCCCTCCCCGGCGGCCGGCACGTACACCGTCGAGGTCGTCGGCTACTCCGTGCCGGCCGGCTCCACCGCGTACGACTACCGGGACGTCTTCTACTCCGCCGCCCTGGGCGGCGTGAACGTCGACGGCTCGGCGCCGGTGCGGCTCGGCACGGGCGGGTCGGCGACGGTCTCCGCGACCGTCACCGCCGCCGCGGCCCCGCCCGAGGGGCGTGAGTTCTTCGGCCAGGTCCGGCTGGTCAACGCGCGCGGCACGGTCGCGGGCGTCGGCAACGTGAAGATCGAGAACGTCACGCCGTAAGGCATCGGTACGGCGGTGGGGGCGGGCGTCCGGGTGGGCGCCCGCCCTCTGTCATGGGCAGGTCCCGGTCCGCGCCCGGGGCAGCGCCCCGGCGATCGCCCGCCGCTGCTCGGCGACGGCCTCCTCGCCGACGAACCAGAAGTCGGCGGTGTCGGCCCGGCGCGCCACGGCGACCAGCACGTAATCCCCCACGTGCAGGTGGCGGGGCGCGCCGAGGACGGCGTCGTCGTCCTTGACGAAGGTGACCTGCGCGGGGTCCGCCCCGGCCGGTACGTAGGAGCGGGCGACGTCCAGCGTGACGCGCTCCCGGTCGGTGCCGGGGACCGGCACCACCCGCGTCACCTCGCCCTCGGCGAGCAGCCGGGTGCAGGCCAGGTAGGCGGGCCGGCCGAGCGGCCCGGCCGGCGTGTGCGCGGAGTCCACGGCGGCGCTGTCGGCGCCGGCCCCGCTCGCCGTGTCGGTCCCCGCCCCGGACCGGGTGGCCAGCCAGCCCAGGCCCGCGAGGACCGCGGCCGCGGCGGCGACCGCCAGGCCGCCGTGGGCGATCCGCAGCAGCGGGCG
>NZ_JBHMCY010000116.1:0-14075 GCF_042430725.1 Streptomyces cinereospinus
CGCGCTGCGCCCCCCCGGCGTTCGCGCGTCCCTCGGGTGTCCATGGCTGCCCCGGCGGCGCACCGGGCGCCCGGAACGCCGCCGGGGTGGCCGGAACCGTGAAGTTCCGGCCACCCCGGCGGCACGTTTCTGCTGAGGCGCGCGAGCGCTCAGCCCTCCTCGTGCGAGGCGACCGCGCGGCGCGCGTCGGCGTCCAGCACACCCCAGCTGATCAGCTGCTCGGTGAGGACCGAGGGCGACTGGTCGTAGATGACGGCAAGGGTGCGCAGGTCGTCCTGGCGGATGGAGAGCACCTTGCCGTTGTAGTCACCGCGCTGCGACTGGATCGTCGCCGCGTACCGCTGCAGGGGGCCCGCCTTCTCGGCCGGCACCGTGGCCAGCCGCTCCAGGTCCAGGACCAGCTTGGGCGGGGGCTCGGCGGCGCCGCCCGGGGTGGTGCCCGGGAGGAGCTCCTGCACGGGAACGCCGTAGAAGTCCGCCAGCTCGGCAAGGCGCTGCACGGTCACGGCGCGGTCGCCGCGCTCGTAGGACCCGACCACGACCGCCTTCCAGCGTCCCTGGGACTTCTCCTCGACACCGTGGAGGGAAAGGCCCTGCTGGGTGCGGATGGCCCGGAGCTTGGCCCCGAGCTGTTTGGCGTATTCGCTGGACATATGGCTCCCCGGACACTGTGTCGACGCGGCTGGAGCGATTCCACGCCGCGCGGCTGGTAACTCACTGTGAGGTTACGCAGCGTTACTCTGCCGCGTCAAGCCGAATGGTCCGCACCGACTCTTCCTCGCCGGGGCCGGCCGACTGCGCCGAGCGGGTGATTCCGTACCCCCGAGGGGGGTGATCCGGGGTGTCGCGGCGGCCTGCTACGGTGGATGGCGCAATCCCGACGTCCTTTAAGGTCCGTCCCGTGAGGCGGAGAAGGAGGTCCGTTTCGTATGGACACACAAGCGTCCGATGCGCGGCCCGTGCTCGAAGGCCCCGACATCGAGCGGGTGCTGACCCGCATCGCCCACGAGATCGTCGAACGCGCCAAGGGCGCCGACGACGTGGTGCTCCTCGGCATCCCGACCCGGGGCGTCTTCCTCGCGCAGCGGCTCGCCGCCAAGCTCGAAGAGATCACCGAGCGCAAGGTCCCGTGCGGCTCGCTGGACATCACCATGTACCGCGACGACCTGCGCATGCACCCGCCGCGTGCGCTGGCCCGCACCGAGATCCCCGGTGACGGCATCGACGGCAAGCTGGTCGTCCTCGTCGACGACGTGCTCTTCTCCGGCCGCACCATCCGCGCCGCCCTCGACGCCCTGAACGACATCGGGCGCCCCCGCGCGGTGCAGCTCGCGGTCCTCGTCGACCGGGGCCACCGCGAACTGCCGATCCGCGCCGACTACGTCGGCAAGAACCTCCCCACGTCGCTGCGGGAGACGGTCAAGGTCCAGCTCGCCGAGGAGGACGGTCGCGACACCGTGCTGCTCGGCGTGAAGCAGACCGCCCAGTAGCAACCGGAGGCGTACGGCTGCCGCCGTGCGCCGGATCGGCGCGCCCGGCGCGCACCCGGTTGCCCGAATTCTCCCGCTTGAACTGCCTTACGGAGCCTGACAGATGCAGCGCCATCTCATCTCGGCCGCCGACCTCTCCCGCGACGACGCCGTCCTGATCCTCGACACCGCCGAGGAGATGTCCCGGGTCGCCGACCGGCCGATCAAGAAGCTGCCGACCCTGCGCGGCCGCACCGTGGTGAACCTCTTCTTCGAGGACTCCACCCGCACCCGGATCTCCTTCGAGGCCGCCGAGAAGCGGCTGTCCGCGGACGTCATCAACTTCTCCGCCAAGGGCTCCTCGGTGTCCAAGGGCGAGTCCCTGAAGGACACCGCGCAGACCCTGGAGGCCATGGGCGTCGACGCGGTCGTCATCCGGCACGGCGCCTCCGGCGCCCCCTACCGGCTCGCCAACTCCGGCTGGATCGACGCGGCCGTGATCAACGCGGGCGACGGCACCCACCAGCACCCCACCCAGGCCCTGCTCGACGCGTTCACCATGCGCCGCCGCCTCGTCGGCCGGGACGCCGGACTCGGCCACGACCTGGCCGGCCGGCGCGTCACCCTCGTCGGCGACGTCCTGCACAGCCGGGTCGCCCGCTCCAACGTCGACCTGCTGCACACCCTCGGCGCCGAGGTCACCCTCGTGGCCCCGCCCACCCTGCTGCCGGTCGGCGTCGGGACCTGGCCCTGCGAGGTCTCCTACGACCTCGACAGCACCCTGCCCAAGTCCGACGCGGTGATGATGCTGCGGGTGCAGCGCGAGCGGATGAACGCCGCGTTCTTCCCGACCGAGCGCGAGTACTCCCGCCGCTACGGCCTGGACGGCGACCGGATGGCGCGGATGCCCGAGCACGCCATCGTGATGCACCCCGGCCCGATGGTCCGGGGCATGGAGATCACCGCCCAGGTCGCCGACTCCGACCGCTGCACCGCGATCGAGCAGGTCGCCAACGGGGTCTCCATCCGGATGGCCGTGCTGTACCTGCTGCTCGGCGGGAACGAGCCCGCCACCACCGCCACCACCGCCCGTACCGAGGAGAAGTAAGACAGATGAGCAAGATCCTGATCCGTGGTGCGAAGGTGCTCGGCGGCGAGCCGCAGGACGTGCTGGTCGAGGGTTCCCGGATCGCCGCCGTGGGCCGGGACCTGCCGGCCGAGGGTGCCGAGGTCGTCGAGGCCGGCGGCAAGGTGCTCCTGCCGGGCCTGGTCGACCTGCACACCCATCTGCGCGAGCCCGGCCGCGAGGACTCCGAGACGGTGCTGACCGGCACGCGCGCGGCCGCCTCCGGCGGCTACACCGCCGTGTTCGCCATGGCCAACACCTTCCCGGTCGCGGACACCGCCGGTGTGGTCGAGCAGGTCTACCGGCTCGGCCGGGAGCACGGCTACTGCGACGTGCAGCCGATCGGCGCCGTCACCGTCGGCCTGGAGGGCAGGAAGCTCGCCGAGCTGGGCGCCATGCACGAGTCCGCGGCCGGCGTCACCGTCTTCTCCGACGACGGCAAGTGCGTCGACGACGCCGTGATCATGCGCCGGGCGCTGGAGTACGTGAAGGCCTTCGACGGGGTCGTCGCCCAGCACGCGCAGGAGCCGCGGCTGACCGAGGGCGCCCAGATGAACGAAGGCGTCGTCTCCGCCGAGCTGGGCCTCGGCGGCTGGCCCGCGGTGGCCGAGGAGTCGATCATCGCCCGGGACGTGCTGCTCGCCGAGCACGTCGGCTCCCGCGTGCACATCTGCCACCTGTCGACCGCCGGCTCGGTGGAGATCGTGCGCTGGGCCAAGTCCCGCGGCATCCGGGTCACCGCCGAGGTCACCCCGCACCACCTGCTGCTCACCGACGAGCTGGTGCGCAGCTACAACCCGGTCTACAAGGTGAACCCGCCGCTGCGCACCGAGCGGGACGTGCGCGCGCTGCGCGAGGCGCTGGCCGACGGCACGATCGACATCGTCGCCACCGACCACGCCCCGCACCCCCACGAGGACAAGGACTGCGAGTGGGCCGCCGCCGCGATGGGGATGGTCGGCCTGGAGACCGCGCTGTCGGTGGTCCAGGAGACGATGGTCGACACCGGGCTGCTCGACTGGGCCGGCGTCGCGGACCGCATGTCCTTCGCGCCGGCCAGGATCGGGCAGGCCACGGGGCACGGACGCCCCGTCTCGGCAGGTGAGCCCGCCAACCTCACCCTCGTCGACACGGCATACCGTGGGGCAGTGGACCCCGCGGGCTTCGCCTCGCGCAGCCGCAACACCCCCTACGAGGGACGTGAGCTGCCGGGCCGTGTCACGCACACGTGGCTCCGGGGCAAGGCCACGCTCGTCGACGGGAAGCTCACGTGACACCTGTAATCCTGCTGGCCGCCGAGAAGGAATCGGCGGAAGTGACCGACTGGGCCGCCCGCGTCGGCTGGGTCGTCGGCCTCGCCCTGTTCGTCGCGCTCGTCTACTGGCTGATGCGCGAGGGCTGGAAGTGGCGCGGCACGCTCCAGGGCGACCTGCCCGAGCTGCCCACCGCGCCGAGCGAGCCGGGCCGGGTGAGACTGACCCTGACCGGCCGCTACCACGGCTCCACCACCGCCGGTCAGTGGCTGGACCGCATCGTGGCGCACGGCCTGGGCACCCGCAGCAGGGTCGAGCTCACCCTGACGGACGCGGGACTGGACGTCGTACGCCCCGGCGCGACCGACTTCTTCGTCCCCGCGGCGGCCCTGCGCGAGGCCCGGCTCGACAAGGGCATCGCGGGCAAGGTCCTCACCGAGGGCGGACTGCTGATCGTCACCTGGCAGCACGGCGACCGGCTGATCGACTCCGGGTTCCGCTCCGACCGCGCGGCCGAGCACAACGAGTGGGCCGACGCAATCAACTCCATGATCACCACCAGCACCACGGAAGGCGCCGAACGATGACGACCTCCACAGGGGGAACCACGAAGGTCCCCGCCGTACTCGTCCTGGAGGACGGCCGGATCTTCCGCGGCCGTGCCTACGGGGCCGTGGGGGAGACCTTCGGCGAGGCCGTGTTCTCCACCGGCATGACCGGCTACCAGGAGACCCTCACCGACCCGTCCTACCACCGCCAGGTGGTCGTGATGACCGCCCCGCACGTCGGCAACACCGGCGTCAACGACGAGGACATGGAGTCCAGGAAGATCTGGGTCTCCGGCTACGTCGTGCGCGACCCCGCGCGCGTGCCGTCCAGCTGGCGCTCCCGGCGCACGCTGGACGAGGAGCTGGCCGCCCAGGGCGTCGTCGGCATCAGCGGCATCGACACCCGCGCGCTCACCCGCCACCTGCGCGAGCGCGGCGCCATGCGCGTCGGCATCTTCAGCGGCGCCGCCGTCCGGGACGACGCCGCGCTGCTGGCCCGCGTCCAGCAGGCCCCGCAGATGAAGGGCGCGAACCTGTCGGCGGAGGTCGCCACCGCCGAGCCGTATGTCGTCCCGGCGATCGGCGAGAAGAAGTTCACCGTCGCGGCGGTCGATCTCGGTATCAAGGGGATGACCCCGCACCGGATGGCCGAGCGCGGTATCGAGGTGCACGTGCTGCCCGCGACGGCGAGCGTCGAGGACGTGTACGCCGTCGATCCCGACGGCGTGTTCTTCTCCAACGGCCCGGGTGACCCGGCCACGGCCGACCACCCGGTCTCGGTCGTGCAGGCGGTTCTGGAGCGTGGCACGCCGCTGTTCGGCATCTGTTTCGGCAACCAGATCCTGGGCCGCGCCCTCGGCTTCGGCACCTACAAGCTGAAGTACGGTCACCGGGGTATCAATCAGCCGGTGCAGGACCGTACGACCGGCAAGGTCGAGGTCACCGCGCACAACCACGGTTTCGCCGTCGACGCCCCGCTCGAGGAGGTCTCCGACACTCCCTACGGCCGCGCCGAGGTGTCCCACGTCTGTCTCAACGACAACGTGGTGGAGGGGCTCCAGCTCCTGGACAAGCCGGCTTTCAGCGTTCAGTACCACCCCGAAGCGGCAGCGGGCCCGCACGACGCCGCCTACCTGTTCGACCGCTTCGTGAAGCTCATGGAGGGCCAGCGTGCCTAAGCGCACCGATATCCAGTCCGTCCTGGTCATCGGCTCCGGCCCGATCGTCATCGGCCAGGCCGCCGAGTTCGACTACTCCGGCACCCAGGCGTGCCGCGTGCTCAAGGCCGAGGGCCTGCGCGTCATCCTGGTCAACTCCAACCCGGCGACGATCATGACCGATCCGGAGATCGCCGACGCCACCTACGTCGAGCCGATCACCCCGGAGTTCGTCGAGAAGATCATCGCCAAGGAGCAGCCCGACGCGCTGCTGCCCACCCTGGGCGGCCAGACGGCCCTGAACACGGCGATCTCGCTGCACGAGGCGGGCACGCTGGAGAAGTACGGCGTCGAGCTCATCGGCGCCAATGTCGAGGCCATCCACAAGGGCGAGGACCGCGACCTGTTCAAGGCCGTCGTGGAGGAGGTCCGCAAGAAGATCGGGCACGGCGAGTCCGCCCGCTCGGTGATCTGCCACTCCATGGACGACGTCCTCGCCGGTGTGGAGACGCTCGGCGGTTACCCGGTCGTCGTCCGCCCGTCCTTCACCATGGGCGGCGCCGGCTCCGGCTTCGCGCACGACGAGGAGGAATTGCGCCGCATCGCCGGGCAGGGCCTGACGCTGTCGCCGACCACTGAGGTGCTCCTGGAGGAGTCCATCCTCGGCTGGAAGGAGTACGAGCTGGAGCTGATGCGCGACAAGCACGACAACGTCGTGGTCGTCTGCTCCATCGAGAACTTCGACCCGATGGGCGTGCACACCGGCGACTCGATCACCGTCGCGCCGGCGATGACGCTGACCGACCGCGAGTACCAGGTGCTGCGCGACGTCGGCATCGCGATCATCCGCGAGGTCGGCGTCGACACCGGTGGCTGCAACATCCAGTTCGCGGTGAATCCCGAGGACGGCCGGGTGATCGTCATCGAGATGAACCCGCGCGTGTCGCGTTCCTCGGCTCTCGCCTCCAAGGCGACCGGCTTCCCGATCGCGAAGATCGCCGCGAAGCTCGCCGTCGGCTACACCCTCGACGAGATCCCGAACGACATCACGCAGGAGACCCCGGCCTCCTTCGAGCCCACGCTCGACTACGTGGTCGTGAAGGCCCCCCGGTTCGCTTTCGAGAAGTTCCCGCAGGCGGACTCCACGCTGACCACCACCATGAAGTCGGTCGGCGAGGCCATGGCCATCGGCCGCAACTTCACCGAGGCGTTCCAGAAGGCGCTGCGCTCGCTGGAGAAGAAGGGCAGCCAGTTCACCTTCGTGGGCGAGCCCGGCGACAAGTCCGCGCTGCTGGAGCAGTCCGTCCGCCCGACCGACGGCCGGATCAACACCGTCATGCAGGCGATCCGCGCGGGCGCCACGCCCGAGGAGGTCTTCGCGTACACGAAGATCGACCCCTGGTTCGTGGACCAGCTCTTCCTGCTCAAGGAGATCGCCGACGAGCTGGCCCAGGCGCCCGAGCTGACCGCCGGCCTGCTGGCCGAGGCCAAGCGGCACGGCTTCTCCGACCAGCAGATCGGCGAGATCCGCGGCCTGCGCGAGGACGTCGTGCGTGAGGTGCGGCACGCGCTGGGCATCCGCCCGGTCTACAAGACGGTCGACACCTGCGCCGCCGAGTTCGCCGCGAAGACGCCGTACTTCTACTCCTCCTACGACGAGGAGACCGAGGTCGCGCCGCGTGAGAGGCCCGCGGTGATCATCCTGGGTTCCGGCCCCAACCGTATCGGCCAGGGCATCGAGTTCGACTACTCCTGCGTGCACGCCTCCTTCGCGCTGAGCGAGGCCGGGTTCGAGACCGTGATGGTCAACTGCAACCCGGAGACCGTCTCCACCGACTACGACACCTCCGACCGGCTGTACTTCGAGCCGCTCACGCTGGAGGACGTGCTGGAGATCGTCCACGCCGAGCAGCAGGCCGGCCCGATCGCGGGCGTGGTCGTGCAGCTGGGCGGCCAGACCCCGCTGGGCCTGGCGCAGGCGCTGAAGGACAACGGCGTGCCGATCGTGGGCACGCCCCCGGAGGCGATCCACGCCGCCGAGGACCGCGGCGCCTTCGGCCAGGTCCTGGCCGAGGCCGGGCTGCCGGCCCCCAAGCACGGCACGGCCACCACCTTCACCGAGGCCAAGGCCATCGCCGACGAGATCGGCTACCCGGTCCTGGTCCGGCCGTCGTACGTGCTGGGCGGCCGCGGCATGGAGATCGTCTACGACGAGACCCGGCTGTCGTCCTACATCGCCGAGTCCACCGAGATCAGCCCCTCCCGCCCGGTACTGGTCGACCGGTTCCTGGACGACGCGATCGAGATCGACGTCGACGCGCTGTACGACGGCGAGGAGCTCTACCTCGGCGGCGTGATGGAGCACATCGAGGAGGCCGGCATCCACTCCGGCGACTCGGCGTGCGCCCTGCCCCCGATCACCCTCGGCGGCTTCGACATCAAGCGCCTGCGCGCCTCCACGGAGGCGATCGCCAAGGGTGTCGGCGTGCGCGGCCTGATCAACATCCAGTTCGCCATGGCCGGCGACATCCTGTACGTCCTGGAGGCCAACCCGCGCGCGTCGCGCACGGTCCCCTTCACCTCGAAGGCGACCGCGGTGCCGCTGGCCAAGGCCGCCGCCCGGATCTCGCTCGGCGCGACCATCGCCGAGCTGCGCGCGCAGGGCCTGCTGCCCGCGCACGGTGACGGCGGTGAGCTGCCGCTGGACGCGCCGATCTCCGTGAAGGAGGCCGTGATGCCCTGGAGCCGCTTCCGGGACACCTCCGGACGCGGCGTCGACACCGTCCTCGGCCCGGAGATGCGCTCCACCGGCGAGGTCATGGGCATCGACTCCGCCTTCGGCACGGCCTACGCCAAGTCGCAGGCCGGCGCCTACGGCCCGCTGCCCACCAAGGGCCGCGCCTTCATCTCGGTCGCCAACCGCGACAAGCGCTCGATGATCTTCCCGGCCCGTGAGCTGGTCGCGCACGGCTTCGAGCTGCTCGCCACGTCCGGCACGGCCGAGGTGCTCAAGCGCAACGGCATCCACGCCACCGTCGTGCGCAAGCAGTCCGAGGGCACCGGCCCGAACGGCGAGAAGACCATCGTCCAGCTCATCCACGACGGCGAGGTCGACCTCATCGTCAACACCCCGTACGGCACCGGCGGCCGCCTCGACGGCTACGACATCCGTACGGCGGCCGTGGCCCGGTCCGTGCCCTGCCTGACCACGGTCCAGGCGCTGGCCGCCGCCGTCCAGGGCATCGACGCGCTCAACCACGGAGGCGTGGGCGTCCGATCGCTCCAGGAACACGCGGAACTCCTGACCGCGGCCCGCGACTAGCACCCAGCAGGGGGACACCGAAAACGGTGTCCCCCTCTTCGTGAGGACACATGTACACGTTCTTCTTCCGTCTCGTCTTCCGGCGCATGGACGCGGAGCGGGCGCACCACCTGGCCTTCCGCTGGATCCGCGTGGCCGCCCGCGTCCCCGTGCTGCGCACCTTCCTCGCGGCCGTGCTGGCCCCCCGTCACAAGGAGCTGCGCACCGAGGCCCTCGGCCTGCGCATGCACGGCCCGTTCGGGCTCGCCGCCGGCTTCGACAAGAACGCCGTCGCCATCGACGGCCTGTCGATGCTCGGCTTCGACCATGTGGAGATCGGCACCGTGACGGGGGAGCCGCAGCCCGGCAACCCGAGGAAGCGGCTGTTCCGGCTGGTCGCGGACCGCGCGCTGATCAACCGCATGGGCTTCAACAACGACGGCTCGCTGGTCGTCGCCGCCCGCCTGGCCACCCGCGAGCCGGTCTTCCGGACCGTGGTGGGCGTCAACATCGGCAAGACCAAGGCGGTCCCCGAGGCCGAGGCCGTCGCCGACTACGTGAAGTCGGCCGAGCGGCTGGCGCCGTACGCCGACTACCTGGTGGTGAACGTCTCCTCGCCCAACACCCCCGGGCTGCGCGACCTCCAGGCGGCCGACCAGCTGCGCCCCCTGCTGACCGCCGTCCGCGAGGCGGCCGACCGGACCGCCGCCGCCCGGCGGGTCCCGCTGCTGGTGAAGATCGCCCCCGACCTGGCCGACGAGGACGTCGACGCGGTCGCCGACCTCGCCGTCGAGCTGGGACTGGACGGGATCATCGCCACCAACACCACCATCGCGCGCGCCGGACTCGGTCTGACGTCCGCGCCCGCGCTGGTCAAGGAGATGGGCGGCCTGTCCGGCGCCCCGCTCAAGGCCCGCTCCCTGGAGGTGCTGCGCCGGCTGTACGCGCGCGTGGGCGACCGGATCACCCTGGTGGGCGTCGGCGGCATCGAGGACGCCGAGGACGCCTGGCAGCGCATCCTGGCCGGCGCCACCCTGGTGCAGGGCTACAGCGCCTTCGTCTACCGGGGCCCGTTCTGGTCCCGCGCGATCCACAAGGGCCTCGCCGCGCGCCTGCGCACGAGCCCGTACGCCACGCTCGCCGACGCCGTCGGCGCCGACGTGAGGAAGGCCGCGTGAGCTGGGAGCCCTTCGGCGCACGGCTGCGCCGCGCCATGGACGAGCGCGGCCCGCTCTGCGTCGGCATCGACCCGCACGCCGCCCTGCTCGCCGACTGGGGGCTCGGCGACGACGTGGCCGGCCTGGAGCGGTTCAGCCGCACGGTCGTCGAGGCGACGGCCGACCGGGTCGCGGTCCTCAAGCCGCAGAGCGCGTTCTTCGAGCGCTTCGGCTCGCGCGGCGTGGCCGTGCTGGAGAAGTCCGTCGAGGAGGCGCGGGCGGCCGGCGCCCTGGTCGTCATGGACGCCAAGCGCGGTGACATCGGCTCCACCATGGCCGCGTACGCCGAGTCCTTCCTGCACCGGGACGCCCCGCTGTTCTCCGACGCGCTGACCGTGTCGCCGTACCTCGGCTACGGCTCGCTGAAGCCCGCCGTGGAGCTGGCCCGGGAGAACGGCGCCGGTCTGTTCGTGCTGGCGCTGACCTCGAACCCCGAGGGCGCGGAGGTCCAGCGCGCCGTGCGCGGCGACGGCCGTACCGTCGGCGCGACCATGCTGGCCCACCTCGCGGCCGAGAACGCCGGCCAGGAGCCGATGGGCTCCTTCGGCGCGGTGGTCGGCGCCACGCTCGGCGACCTGTCCTCGTTCGACCTCGCCGTCAACGGTCCCCTGCTCGCCCCCGGGATCGGCGCGCAGGGCGCCACCGCGGCCGACCTCCCGGCCGTCTTCGGGGCCGCCGTGCGCAACGTCGTGCCGAACGTCAGCCGTGGTGTGCTGCGGCACGGCCCGGACGTGGCCTCCTTGCGGGCCGCCGCGGAGCGTTTCGCGGAGGAGATCCGGGCCGCGGTGGCGCCGGCCTGAGGCCCCGACCAGGAGTTCGGTGCCGGCTTGAGGCTGGATACATCCTCACATCAAGGGCAATATGTCTGGAATATCCTGTCCTGACAGAGGCTGACCAGGACTTTTCCGCTGTTCTCGCTGACTCTGGCGGACTTGACCGCTAGTCTCCGACGTGTGGGGGTGCCTCCCACGCCCTCAAGGCAGTGGGGGAGAGCGGGCGAGTGTGTTGCTCGCGGCTCCCCAGGTGTGGGGCGACTAGGTTCCTCACCGGTCCGTATCCGACAGTTCGACATCCGAGGTGACGTAGGCGTGGCTCTTCCGCCCCTTACCCCCGAACAGCGCGCAGCCGCGCTCGAAAAGGCCGCCGCGGCTCGCCGGGAGCGGGCCGAGGTCAAGAATCGACTCAAGCACTCCGGCGCCTCCCTTCACGAGGTCATCAAGCAGGGCCAGGAGAACGACGTCATCGGCAAGATGAAGGTCTCCGCCCTCCTTGAGTCCCTGCCGGGCGTGGGCAAGGTCCGCGCCAAGCAGATCATGGAGCGACTCGGCATCTCCGAGAGCCGCCGCGTGCGTGGCCTCGGTTCCAACCAGATCGCCTCCCTCGAGCGCGAGTTCGGCGGCGCCGGCTCCTGACATCCGGGAGGGCTCCTGGGACTGGTCCCGGGCACTCCGGGACAGCTGGAATAATCGCTGCATGAGTGAACGTCCGCGGCTGACCGTGCTCTCCGGACCCTCCGGGGTCGGCAAGAGCACGGTCGTCGCCCATATGCGCAAGGAGCACCCCGAGGTCTGGCTCTCGGTGTCGGCGACGACCCGTCGGCCGCGCCCCGGCGAGCAGCACGGGGTCCACTACTTCTTCGTCACCGACGAGGAGATGGACAAGCTGATCGCCAACGGCGAGCTGCTGGAGTGGGCCGAGTTCGCCGGCAACCGCTACGGCACGCCGCGTGCGGCCGTGCTGGAGCGGCTGGAGAAGGGTGAGCCCGTCCTGCTGGAGATCGACCTCCAGGGTGCCCGGCAGGTGCGGGAGTCGATGTCCGAGGCCCAGCTGGTGTTCCTCGCTCCGCCCTCCTGGGAGGAGCTGGTGCGCAGGCTCACCGGCCGGGGCACCGAGCCGCCCGAGGTGATCGACCGCCGGCTCGCCGCTGCGAAGGTCGAACTGGCGGCGGAGCCGGAGTTCGACGAGACCCTGGTCAACACCTCCGTCAAGGACGTGGCGCGTGAGCTGCTAGCCTTGATGGAGGTTGTGTGATCGAGGCTGGTCGTCCCGCGAGGCCGGGCAGCCCGGTCGTCCCGACTGATTCTTTCCCATCCATCGGAAGGTAGAGCGTGTCCTCTTCCATCTCCGCGCCCGAGGGCATCATCAACCCGCCGATCGACGAGCTCCTCGAGGCCACCGACTCGAAGTACAGCCTCGTGATCTACGCGGCCAAGCGGGCCCGCCAGATCAACGCGTACTACTCGCAGCTCGGCGAGGGCCTCCTCGAGTACGTCGGTCCGCTCGTCGACACCCACGTGCACGAGAAGCCGCTCTCGATCTCCCTGCGCGAGATCAACGCGGGGCTGCTGACCTCCGAGGCCGTCGAGGGTCCCGGTCAGTAAGTCATATCGTCGGCTCACCGCTGACTTCTCCACAGGCCCGGCAGCACGTCTGCCGGGCCTGTGGTGTCTCATGGGGGTGGTTGCACGTTTCCGAGGTTCGGGGAGAGACGACGGTGGACAAGCCGAGGGTCGTTCTGGGGGTCAGCGGCGGCATCGCCGCGTACAAGGCCTGTGAGCTGCTGAGGAGGTTCACGGAGTCCGGCCACGACGTACGGGTCGTGCCCACCGCCTCCGCGCTGCACTTCGTCGGCGCGGCGACCTGGTCCGCGCTCTCCGGGAACCCGGTCTCGACCGAGGTGTGGGACGCCGTCCACGAGGTGCCCCACGTCCGCATCGGCCAGCGGGCCGACCTGGTCGTCGTCGCCCCGGCCACCGCCGACACGCTCGCCAGGGCCGCCCACGGCCTCGCCGACGACCTGCTCACCAACACCCTGCTCACCGCCCGCTGCCCGGTCGTCTTCGCCCCCGCCATGCACACCGAGATGTGGGAGCACCCGGCCACCCAGGACAACGTGGCGACACTGCGCCGCCGGGGCGCGGTCGTGATCGAGCCCGCCGTCGGCCGTCTCACCGGCGCCGACACCGGCAAGGGCCGGCTGCCCGACCCCGCCGAGATCTTCGAGGTCTGCCGCCGGGTGCTGGCCCGCGGTGCCGTCGAGCCGGACCTCGCGGGCCGCCACGTGGTGGTCAGCGCCGGCGGCACCCGCGAGCCGCTCGACCCGGTCCGCTTCCTCGGCAACCGCTCCTCCGGCAAGCAGGGCTACGCGCTCGCGCGCACCGCCGCCGCGCGCGGCGCACGCGTCACCCTGGTCGCCGCGAACACCACCGGGCTGCCCGACCCGGCGGGCGTGGACGTCGTCCAGGCCGGAACGGCCGGGCAGCTGCGCGAGGCGGTGCTGAAGGCGGCCGCGGACGCCGACGCGGTCGTGATGGCCGCGGCCGTCGCCGACTTCCGCCCGGCGGCGTACGCGGCCGGGAAGATCAAGAAGCGGGACGGCCAGGAGCCCGAGCCCCTCGTGCTCGTCCGCAATCCGGACATCCTCGCGGAGATCTCCGCGGACCGCGCCCGCCCGGGACAGGTGATCGTCGGCTTCGCCGCCGAGACGGACGACGTCCTCGCCAACGGCCGCCGGAAGCTGGAGCGCAAGGGCTGCGATCTGCTCGTGGTGAACGAGGTCGGCGAGCGCAAGACCTTCGGCTCAGAGCAGAACGAAGCGGTGGTGCTGGGCGCCGACGGCAGTGAGACCCCCGTGCCCTACGGACCCAAAGAAGCGCTGGCCGACACGGTCTGGGACCTCGTGGCGCAGCGCCTGGCCTGAGCGGCGCACGGGCCGCGCGCGCTCCCGGACCCGCACATCCGGGTGTGGCGCCCCTGGCCAACGTCGCCGCGCATTGGGCAGAATGCCCGTGCCGCAGGCCACCAGGGCTCCCGAGAGGCGAGACGGTGACCCCGTGGCGCAGAGCGACCGATAAACTGTCGTCGGACGTCGTCGGGCGCAGCCCCCGTGCCGTCCACCCATGATCAGCCAGCAGCCGCTGCAACCCCAGGGAGCGTTGTGTCCCGTCGCCTGTTCACCTCGGAGTCCGTGACCGAGGGTCACCCCGACAAGATCGCTGATCAGA
>NZ_JBHMCY010000117.1:0-13784 GCF_042430725.1 Streptomyces cinereospinus
GGCTTCGGCGCCGGGAAGGCGGCCGGCGCCCGCGCCGCGGCGGCCCAGCCGGCCCAGACCGCGGCGCCCGCCGCCGACGTCCCGCACCAGGCCCAGGCCCAGGCCCCGGCCACGCCCGTCACCACGGGCCCCGGCGGCGGCCAGTCCTCCTGGGCGCAGCAGGTGCACCGCCTCGCCGTCACCCCCGACGAGCAGCCCGCCGTCCCCTGGAAGCCCCCGGTCGAGGACATCTTCCAGGCGGCGGCCCGGCGGCAGGCCGCGGCCCGCCCCGCCGGGTTCGGCAAGCGGCTGACCGCGCGGCTGGTCGACACCGTGGTCGTCGCGGCCGTCACCTCGGCCGCCGCCGTACCGCTCGGCGCCCAGGCCCTGGACCACATCCGGCAGAAGATCGACGAGGCCAGGCTCTCCGGCCGGACGGTCACGGTCTGGCTGCTGGACGGCACGACGTCGGCCTACCTGGCGGCCGTCCTCGGGGTGCTGCTGCTCTTCGGCGTCCTCTACGAGGCGCTGCCCACCGCCAGGTGGGGCCGCACGCTGGGCAAGAAGCTGCTGGGCCTCGACGTGCGGGACATCGAGGCCCACGAGCCTCCGTCCTTCGGCGCGGCCCTGCGCCGCTGGCTCGTCTACAGCGTGCCCGGGCTGCTGTGCGTCGGGCTGGTCGGCGTGCTGTGGTGCCTGTTCGACAAGCCGTGGCGGCAGTGCTGGCACGACAAGGCGGCGCACACGTTCGTGGCGGGCTGACCGGCCGTTACTCCGGACGGCCGCGCGCCGGATGCGGATCCGCGGGGTTCGCGGTCCACTCGGGCCATGAGCACCGAACCGCCCCCCGGTCCCGGCGGGCAGCCGCCGGAGGACGACCCGTTCAAGAAGCAGCCGCCCCCGCCCGGCGAGGGGGCCGGCTCACCGTACGACAGGCCGCCCGCGGGCGGCGCGCAGCCGCCGCCGGGCGGCGGCCAGCCCCCTCCGCCCGGCGGCGGCCCCTACGGCGGCGGCCCGTACGGTGGTGGTCCCTACGGTGGCGGCCCGTACGGCGGTGGTCCCTACGGTGGCGGTGACCACCCCGCCGACCCGCTCGCCGGTATGCCCCCGCTCGCGGACAGCGGCAAGCGCACGCTGGCCCGGCTCCTGGACATGGTGCTGGTCGGCGTCGTGGTCTGGCTGCTCTCCTGGGGCTTCAACGTGGAGGAGTACTCCATGGACGCCGAGCGGGTCGACGTCGGCGACTCCGTCGCGCAGTCCGTCATCGCCGTGGTGCTCTACATGGCGTACGACACGATCATGATCGCCAAGTCGGGGCAGACCCTCGGCAAGAAATGGCTGAACATGCGCGTGGCACATCTCGACGACGGGACCACGCCCTCGGCGCAGGCCGCGCTGGTCCGTTCGGCGGTGCTGTGGATCCCGTTCGCCTTCTGCTGCGCCTGCATCTGGACGGCGGTCTGCGGCGGCTGGAGCTTCTTCGACAAGCCCTACAAGCAGGGGCTGCACGACAAGGCGGCGAAGACGGTGGTGGTGAGCACCGGCTGACGCCTTCCGCACGGCACGGCGGGCCCGCCACCTTCGGTGGCCGGGCCCGCCGTGCCGTGCGGTGCCGCGTGCGGCGGTCCGGGACCGCGTGCGACGGTGTTCAGGAGGCCGTGGACTCCCGTACGGGCTCGCGGGCCGCCGTCGCCCGCGGCGGCGCAGCCACGCCGGTGGCGGTCCGTCGCGCGGGGGCGGGGGCCCGCTTCGGCAGGGGCGCCGTCATGGCGACCAGCAGCCCGAGCAGGAGCGCCGCGACGGCGATGACCGCGATCCCCGCACCCGAACTCGTCTGTGACAGCAGCAGCATGGCGAGGGTCGAGAGAATCACGGTGCACGAACCGTAGGCGAGCTGTGCGGCGGTCGGACGAGGCATGGCAATCGTGTCCTCGAGGAATGGGGGCGGACTCCCCCCGTGCCTCTCGCTGCGGGGGAGCGTGCGGACAGGACTTCTTCGCGTGCATGCCCGAGTGGCATGAAGCGTAAGCGTGACCTGACCAACAGTGCCGGTGCACAAGGGGCGCACCGAGTCATGTCGGCCACCGGATCGCCGTCCCGCGCGCCCGGTGAACGAACCTGACCTGTTCGGTAAGCGTAACGTCATCTCCGCATAGTGCAGTTGTCCTGCTCAAGTCAAGGTCTGTCTTTTCTCCGCAACGTCTAGTCAAATGTCGGCACTTGACTACACGCGTCGATCAGGCGCGCGCGGACGCACCACCTCCATCACCCCCCTTTCCGCGCGCCCGGACGCTGGGGAGGAACTCAAGTGACCAGTAGAACCTGGACGTTGAGAGCGGCCGCGACCGCGGTGGCGCTCGCCGCGGCCACCGCCACGATCTCCGGCCTCACGGTGGCCCGGGCCGACTCGGGCGGCCCGGCGGCCGCGGCGCCCGCCGCCGACCGGCAGGACCCGGCGTCGCCGGAGAACCACGAGGGGCACGAGCACGACCTCGACGGACCGCTCAGCAAGACCGTCGAGGCCCAGCGTGAAGAGGCGCTGGAGCAGGTCATATCCGGCAAGGCCTCGGTCACCGACCGCGAGGGCTCCAAGGTCGTCCAGCTGAAGAGCAAGAAGGGCGACAGCAAGTACGTCGAGCTGGGCCGGGAGAAGACGGACAAGATCTTCACCATCCTGGTCGAGTTCGGTGACCAGACCGACAGCCGCTACGGCGGCACGCCCGGCCCGCTGCACAACCGGATCGCCGAGCCGGACCGCGCGAAGGACAACTCCACGGCCTGGCAGGCCGACTACGACCAGCAGCACTTCGAGAACCTGTACTTCGGCTCCGGCAAGGGCGTCGACTCGGTCAAGACGTACTACGAGAAGCAGTCCTCCGGCCGCTACTCGGTCGAGGGCGAGGTCTCCGACTGGGTCAAGGTCCCCTACAACGAGGCCCGTTACGGCAACAACGCCTGCGGCGACACCAACTGCCCGAGCGTGTGGAACGTCGTCAGCGACGGTCTGAACGCCTGGGTCGCCCAGCAGAAGGCGGCCGGCCGCACCGACGCCCAGATCAAGGCGGACGTCGCCCGGTTCGACGAGTGGGACCGCTACGACTTCGACGGCGACGGCGACTTCAACGAGTCCGACGGCTACATCGACCACTTCCAGATCGTGCACGCCGGCGAGGACGAGTCGGCGGGCGGCGGCGCCCAGGGCACCGACGCGATCTGGGCCCACCGCTGGTACGCCTTCGGCACCGACGCCGGAGCCACCGGCCCCGGGCAGAACAGGCTCGGCGGCGCGCAGATCGGCTCCACCGGTGTCTGGGTCGGCGACTACACCGTCCAGCCGGAGAACGGCGGACTGGGCGTCTTCGCCCACGAGTACGGCCACGACCTCGGCCTGCCGGACCACTACGACACCGCCGGCGGGGAGAACTCCACCGGCTTCTGGACGCTGATGTCGTCCGGTTCCTGGCTCGGCACCGGCGAGAACGAGATCGGCGACCTGCCCGGCGACATGACCGCCTGGGACAAGCTCCAGCTGGGCTGGCTGAACTACGACACCGCCACGGCGGGCGTGAACTCCTGGCACAAGCTGGGCGTCGCGGAGTACAACACCAAGCACAAGCAGGCGCTGGTCGTCGAGCTGCCGAAGAAGGCCGTCACCACCGAGATCGTCCCGCCGGCCGAGGGCGCCACCCAGTGGTGGAGCGGCAGCGGCGACAACCTCAGGAACACGCTGAGCCGTTCGGTCGACCTCACCGGCAGGTCCGCCGCCCGGCTGACCTTCGACGGCTGGTACGACATCGAGGCCAACTACGACTACCTCTACACGGAGGTGTCGACCGACGGCGGCGCCAACTGGACCGCGATCGACGGCACGGTGGACGGCCTGCCGATCCCGCGCGACGGCAGCGACAAGCCCGCCCTGCACGGCACGCTCGACGGCTACCAGAAGTTCGCGTTCCCGCTCGACGCCTACGCCGGCCAGACGATCGACCTGCGCTTCCGCTACCAGACCGACGGCGGCGTGGCCCAGAAGGGCTTCACGGCCGACGCGATCACGGTCACCGCGGACGGCGCGACCGTCTTCTCCGACGACGCCGAGAGCGCGGACGCCGCGTGGACGGCCACCGGCTTCTCCCGCGTCGGCGCGTCCTTCACCGAGGACTACGCGCAGTACTACCTCGCCGAGAACCGGCAGTACGTGTCCTACGACGAGACGCTGAGGACCGGCCCGTACAACTTCGGCTTCACGTCGCGCCCGGACTGGGTGGAGCACTACGCGTACCAGAACGGCCTGCTGATCTGGAAGTGGGACACCTCCCAGCAGGACAACAACACCAGCCAGCACCCGGGTGCCGGCCTGGTGCTGCCGATCGACTCGCACCCGACCGCGCTCAAGTGGGCCGACGGCACGCTGATGCGCAACCGCATCCAGGCCTACGACTCGCCGTTCAGCCTCTACCGCACCGACGGCATGACGCTGCACAAGGCGGACGTGGCGACCTGGATCCCGGGCTCGAAGGGCGTCCCGGTCTTCAACGACCGCACCGGTGACTACTACGACGAGTCGAACCCCGCCGGCGGCGTGAAGATCACTGACACCAACACGAAGATCAAGATCGTCAAGGAGGCCGGGAACGGCTCGACGATCGAGCTGGAGGTCGGCCCCGCGGGTAGGTGATCCGCGTCTTCCCAGGTCAGGACGTGTTCGGCGGTGGCCCCCTGGCGGGTCGCCGCCGATCCGTGTTTAGGTGCCTCCTGTGATTCTCTTATTGACACCTGTTCCGACACCGGCTGACACGGGGGTATGACCGCATGGCCGCAGGAGGTTACTGCAAGCTGCCGAACGGCGCGGTGGTGGTGGCGCTGAACCTGCCCAGCCCCGCCGCCGACCGCCCCGCCGGGGTGCGGGTGCTGGTCCACGCCCAGAACCGGGCGCGCGCCCTGACCAGGCTGCGCAACCTGGGCCTGCGGGCGGTCTACCTGCGGGGCAACGCCGCCCCGCCCACCCCGGACGAGATCACGGCGGTCCTGCACCACCCGGACGGCCTGGTATGGCGCACGGCCCCCGACACGGCGCTCGGCGCCCCGGACCTTCCCCAGGAGCTGTGGCGCCCGATCCGCGCCCTGCTGCGCAGCCCGGCCGCCCCCCCGACGTGACCCGGGGGCGGGGACGGCGTCACCGGGTGGGGAGCGGCGTCAGACGACGGGCTTCCCGGACAGCTCCACGCCGGCCGCGCGCAGCTCCTCCAGGGCCCGCTCCGTGGTTCCCTCGGCGACGCCCGCCGTGAGGTCCAGCAGGACATGGGTGCGGAAGCCCGCGCGGACCGCGTCCAGGGCGGTGGCCCGGACGCAGTGGTCGGTGGCGATGCCGACCACGTCCACCTCGTCGATCTCCCGCTCGCGCAGCCAGTCGGCCAGCGGGACCCCGTTCTCGTCGACGCCCTCGAAGCCGCTGTAGGCGGCGGCGTACGCGCCCTTGTCGAAGACGGCGTCGACCGAGCCGGAGGCGACGGCCGGGGCGAAGTTCGGGTGGAAGCCGACCCCCTCGGTGCCCGCGACGCAGTGCGCCGGCCAGGAGTGCGTGAAGTCGGGGTTGTCCGCGAAGTGGCCGCCGGGCGCGATGTGGTGGTCGCGGGTCGCCACCACGTGGCGGTACCCGGCGGGGGCCTGCCCGATCAGCTCGGTGATCGCGGCGGCCACATCGGCACCCCCGGCCACCGGGAGGCTGCCCCCCTCGCAGAAATCGTTCTGCACGTCTACGACGATCAAGGCGCGGCGCATGGTCGGTGTCCTTAAACTGTGAATCTCGCGGCTGACGGGTCTCGGCGGTTCGCCCCGGGGCGGTGCGGAGCCTGGTGCTCAGGGGGCGCGGGCCCGGGCCGGTGAGTGAACCTGAACCTCCGAGCCTAGAGACTTCGGAGTCGCTGCGGGAGGGGGCACTGCGGGGGCGCGCGAGCTCACGCATCCCGCCGGACCGGTGCCGGCGCCCCTCCGGAACGCCCCCCTGGTCCTGGCTCAGGAGACCGGTGCCGCGGCCGCGGCACTAGCCCTCGGTCACGTACTCCGTGGGGATGACCGCCTCCCCGCGGGAGAGCTGGGTCGCCGACAGGGGCAGGCCGGCGCGGGCGGCGATGTGCCGCTCGCGGGGGACGTCCAGCGGCTCGCGGGCGACCACCTCGCCGCCCTTGACCAGCTCGACCAGCAACTGCCGGTCGGCCAGCCCGGCCGGCACCGGCCCGGTGCCGATCACCTCGGCCTCCGGGACGCCGTACTCGTCCAGCCGCCGCGCCGCCCACTTGCGGCCGCCGACGGAGACCTTGCCGCCGGTCGACTTCTTCGCCACCGGCACCAGCGGCGCCCCGGGGTCGGCGGACTCGGCGCGGGCGACCAGCTTGTAGACCATGGCGGAGGTGGGGTGCCCGGAGCCGGTCACCAGCTGGGTGCCGACGCCGTAGGCGTCCACCGGCGCCGCCGCCAGCGAGGCGATGGCGTACTCGTCGAGGTCCGAGGTCACGATGATCTTCGTGCCGGTGGCCCCCAGGTCGTCCAGCTGCTGGCGCACCCGGTGCGCGACCAGCAGCAGGTCCCCCGAGTCGATCCGCACGGCCCCCAGCTCCGGGCCGGCCACCTCCACGGCCGTCCGCACGGCCTCCGCGACGTCGTAGGTGTCCACCAAGAGGGTCGTCCCCCGCCCCATGGTGTTGACCTGGGCCTGGAAGGCGTCGCGCTCGCGGTCGTGGAGCAGGGTGAAGGCGTGCGCGGAGGTGCCCACCGTCGGGATGCCGTAGCGGAACCCGGCGGCCAGGTCGGAGGTGGAGGCGAAGCCGCCGACGTACGCGGCCCGCGCGGCGGCGACCGCGGCCAGCTCGTGGGTGCGGCGGGCGCCCATCTCGATCAGCGGGCGGTCCCCGGCGGCCGAGGACATGCGGGAGGCGGCCGCGGCGATCGCGGAGTCGTGGTTGAGGATGGACAGGATCACGGTCTCCAGCAGCACGCACTCGGCGAAGCTGCCCTCGACCCGCATGATCGGCGAACCCGGGAAGTACACCTCGCCCTCGGGATAGCCCCAGATGTCGCCGGAGAAGCGGTAGCCGGCGAGCCAGCCGAGGGTCTCCTCGCCGAGGATCCGGCGCTCGCGCAGGAACCGCAGGACGCCCGCGTCGAAGCGGAAGTTCTCGACGGCGTCCAGGACCCGGCCGGTCCCGGCCACCACGCCGTACCTGCGTCCCTCCGGCAGCCGCCGGGTGAAGACCTCGAAGACACTGCGCCGCTCGGCGGTGCCGGCCTTCAGGGCGGCCTGGAGCATCGTCAGCTCGTACTGGTCCGTGAAGAGGGCGGTCGAGGGGACGTCCACCGGCAGCCCAAGGTCCGCTGTGTTCATGGCAACCGATGGTACACCCCATTTCGTCAGTGTGACGATTTGTGGGGCCCATGGCAGCATGGGAGTCGTGACGTCAGCCGCTCCCATCGAGATCGAACGCACCGAGTCGGCGGAGGAGGTCTCTGCCGTCCCCGAGCCGGACGTCCCCTGGGTCACGATCGTGCACAACGACCCGGTCAACCTCATGAGCTACGTGACGTACGTCTTCCAGTCGTACTTCGGCTACTCCAAGGACAAGGCCACCAAGCTCATGCTCGACGTCCACCACAAGGGCCGGGCGGTCGTCTCCAGCGGGAGCCGCGAGGAGATGGAACGCGACGTGCAGGCCATGCACGGCTACGGTCTGTGGGCCACCCTCCAGCAGGACCGGAAGTAGCGAATCGCCGTGCCAGGAACCTTCGAACCGCTCCCCGGCGGCGGCGCGGCCGTCGCCCTCGACAACGTCGAGATCTCCATCATCCGGTCGCTCGCCGTCCAGCTGCTGGAACTCATCGGCCCGGGCCCCGGCGCGGACGCCCCCGACGACCCGCTCGCCGAGCTGTTCGCCGAGGGCCCCAGCGAACCCCCCTCCGACCCGGTGCTGCGGCGCCTGTTCCCGGACGCCTACGGCGACCCCGGGCGGCCGGCGCAGGACGAGGGGCAGCGGGCGTACTCCGCCGAGTTCCGCCGGTACACCGAGAACGACCTGCGGGCCGGCAAGCGGGAGAACGCCCTGGCGGTGATCCGCTCCCTGGACGAGCTGGCCGCCGACGGCGGGGCGGTGCTCCAGCTGACGCCGGCCCAGTCCCAGCAGTGGCTCGGCGCCCTCAACGACCTGCGGCTGGCGATCGGCTCCCGGCTGGAGATCACCGACGAGGACGACACCGACCTGCTCTACCGGCTGCCGGACGAGGACCCGCGCAAGCCGATGGTGATGGCGTACCTCTGGCTGGGCGGCTTGCAGGAGACGTTGATCTCCACCCTCATGCCCTGAGGGCTCGTGGCCCCGGGGGTTCACGCCGGAGGGTGAAGATGATGTGTTCGCTCAGCGGACGCTCAAATCCGGATAACGATCCTGTCACCGCTGTGGCCACTTATGGGCCTTTGTGTCGTTCTTTGTCCGCTTCTTGCTGTGTGGTGTGTCACACGCCGCGCCGGTGATCAGTGGGGTGGCCGTGATAAATCTTCACGACCGCCCGGCGAACACCACCCTTGTGTCGCGCCGGGTGCGCCACCGAGCCGGTGACCGCCGGCCAGGCACGAGCAGCCTCGGGAGGGCGGCTCAGCTCCATCAATCCGGGGGGATCGAAACCCGATCCGAGGCCGACGAGAGGCCCGGTTCGGCATGGAGAAAGGCGCACTACACATGGCCTCTGAGAAGGTCACCGACGCTCCTGCAGAGGGGTACGAGCGCGGGCTCGGCAGCCGTCAGGTCCAGATGATCGCGATCGGCGGTGCCATCGGCGTCGGCCTTTTCCTGGGTGCCGGGGCGAACATCGCCAAGGCCGGTCCCAGCCTCATCCTGATGTACGCCCTCGCCGGCGTGATCATCTTCTTCATCATGCGGGCGCTGGGCGAGCTCCTGCTCTACCGCCCCGTCTCGGGTTCCTTCGCGGAGTACTCCCGCGAGTTCCTCGGTCCGTTCTTCGGTTACTTCACCGGCTGGACGTACTGGCTGATGTGGGTCGTCACCGGCATGGCCGAGCTCACGGCCGCCGCGATCTACGTCAACTACTGGTTCCCGGAGATCCCGCAGTGGGTCACGGCCCTGGTCTTCCTGGTGGTCCTCTTCGGGGTCAACCTGATCTCCGTGAAGCTCTTCGGTGAGCTGGAGTTCTGGTTCTCCATGGTCAAGGTCACCGCCCTCATCGGCATGATCGTCATCGGCCTGGGCGTGCTCACCTTCGGCTTCAGCTCGGCGGGCGACACCGCGGCCGTGTCCAACCTGTGGGCCTTCGACGGCTTCTTCCCCAACGGCATCGGCTCGTCCCTGATGACCCTCCAGGGCGTCATGTTCGCCTACCTCGCGGTCGAGCTGGTCGGTGTCACGGCCGGCGAGTCGGAGAACCCGGAAAAGACTCTCCCCAAGGCGATCAACACCCTGCCCTGGCGCATCGCCCTGTTCTACGTCGGTGCCCTCACCGTCATCCTGTGCGTCGTGAGGTGGACGGAGTTCGCACCGGGCGTCAGCCCGTTCGTCGAGGCCTTCGCCCAGATCGGCATCCCGGCGGGCGCCGCCATCGTCAACTTCGTGGTGCTCACCGCGGCGCTGTCGTCCTGCAACTCCGGCATGTACTCCACCGGCCGCATGCTGCGGAACCTGGCCGAGAGCGGCGAGGCCCCCAAGGCCTTCACCAAGCTGTCGTCGACCAAGACGCCCGCCCTGGGCATCCTCGTCTCCGTGCTCTTCATGGGCATCGGCGTGGTCCTGAACTACGTCGTCCCCGAGAAGGCCTTCGGCTACGTCACCTCCGTCGCCACCGCGGCCGGCATCTGGACCTGGCTGATGATCCTGATCAGCCACGTCCTGTACCGCCGCGCGGTCGACGCCGGGCGGCTGCCCGCCTCGTCCTTCCCGGCGCCGGGCGGCGCGACGTGCTCCTACGTCGCCATCGCGTTCCTGCTCTTCGTGACCGGCATCATCGCCTACGACGCCGACGCCCGCGTCTGCCTCTACGTGATGGCCGTCTGGGCCGCCGCCCTGGGCATCAGCTGGGCGATCCTCAAGGGCCGCACCCCGCAGGCCGCCTAGCGCCGCACGGCGGAGCTCGACAAGGCCGGCCGAACACCGCCGAGGGCGTCCGGCGGCAGGGAGTACCCGTGGCACGCCCTGCCGCCGCCGCTCAGGGCGTCCGGCATGTGGGCCGTCCCGTACCAGCCCTCGGTACGGGACGGCCCTTCTGCTTATCCTGACGGGCATGCTGACCATCACCCAGGCGCTGTACGACCAGATCGTCGCCCACGCGCGCGAGGACCACCCCGACGAGGCGTGCGGCGTGGTCGCGGGCCCCGTGGGCGAGGGCCGCCCCGAGCGCTTCGTCCCGATGCTCAACGCCGCCCGCTCGCCCACCTTCTACGAGTTCGACTCCGGCGACCTGCTCAAGCTCTACCGTGAGATGGACGACCGCGACGAGGAACCGGTCGTCATCTACCACTCGCACACCGCGACCGAGGCCTACCCCTCCCGCACGGACATCTCCTACGCCAACGAACCCGGCGCGCACTACGTCCTGGTCTCCACCGCGGACACCGACGGGCTCGGCGACTTCCAGTTCCGCTCCTTCCGGATCATCGACGGCGAGGTGACGGAAGAGGAGGTCAGGGTCGTGCAGGCCTACTGACCGGCGGGCCGTCCCGGGATTCGGTCAGAGTTCATCCACTATCCGAGATCACCTTCCAGGACCCGGACCAGGAATCGATACGATGAGCCCATGGTTTTCCTCGACGTGAGCGACAAGACGCCGGGCACGCTGCTCGTGGCGCGGCTGCACGTCGACCTGTGCAGGCTCGCCAGCGCCATCTGTTGACGCCGGTCCCTGCCGCCGTACGGCCGTGAGCCGCGGCGCGCTCATCCGCACGACCAGCCGCACCTGCGCTGCCGCGCGCCCTTCGACCAGACCCTTTCCGACAGGAGCCCTGAGCCATGGCCATCGAGGTCCGCATCCCCACCATCCTCCGCCCCTACACCGACGGCCAGAAGGCCGTCGAAGGCGCCGGGGAGACCCTCGCCGAACTGTTCGCCGATCTCGACACCCGGCATGCGGGCATCCAGGCCCGCATCGTGGACGGCGACCAGCTGCGCCGCTTCGTCAACGTCTACCTGAACGACGAGGACGTCCGCTTCCTCGACGGCATCAACACCAAGCTCACCGACGGCGACAACGTCACGATCCTGCCGGCCGTGGCCGGCGGCATGGCCTGAGGCTCCGGCCCGCGATGCGCTACGACTCCCCGCTGGCCGCGGTGGGCAACACCCCGTTGGTGCGCCTGCCGCGGCTCTCGCCGTCCGCCGACGTCCGGATCTGGGCCAAGCTGGAGGACCGCAACCCCACCGGCTCGGTCAAGGACCGCCCCGCCCTGCACATGGTCGAGCAGGCGGAGAAGGACGGCCGGCTGACCCCGGGCTGCACCATTCTGGAGCCCACCTCCGGCAACACCGGCATCTCCCTCGCCATGGCGGCCAAGCTCAAGGGCTACCGCATGGTGTGCGTGATGCCCGAGAACACCTCGCAGGAACGCCGGGACCTGCTCGGCATGTGGGGCGCGGAGATCATCTCCTCCCCGGCCGCGGGCGGCTCGAACACCGCCGTGCGCGTCGCCAAGGAACTCGCCGCCGAGCACCCCGACTGGGTGATGCTCTACCAGTACGGCAACCCGGACAACGCCGGTGCGCACTACGCCACCACCGGCCCGGAGATCCTCGCCGACCTGCCCTCCGTCACGCACTTCGTGGCGGGCCTGGGCACCACCGGCACCCTGATGGGCGTCGGCCGCTTCCTGCGCGAGCACAAGCCCGACGTGAAGATCGTCGCCGCCGAGCCGCGCTACGACGACCTGGTGTACGGCCTGCGCAACCTCGACGAGGGCTTCGTACCGGAGCTGTACGACGCCTCCGTGCTGACCACCCGGTTCTCGGTCGGCTCCGCCGACGCGGTGACCCGGACGCGGGAGCTGCTCCAGCAGGAGGGCATCTTCGCGGGCGTCTCCACCGGAGCCGCGCTGCACGCGGCGATAGGCGTCGGCACCAAGGCGCTGAAGGCCGGGGAGAGCGCGGACATCGTGTTCGTCGTGGCCGACGGCGGCTGGAAGTACCTCTCGACGGGCGTCTACACGGCGGCGACCACGGAGGAAGCCATCGAGACCCTCCAGGGCCAGCTCTGGGCCTGACCGGCCCCGGCGCGCAGGTCAGGGGCGCGACGCCCTAAGTCGCCAGGTGGCGGACCTGGTCCCACAGGACCGGGTCCACCACTCCCACCCGCCGCCGGAAGTCCCACACCGCCACCTCCCGCAGCTCGTCCGTCTCCAGGAAGCTCGCCCGGCCCTGGGTGTCCCCGACCGACCCCGGCGGCAGCGGGATCACCCCGGCCCGCTCGTCGTGGTACTTGCTGGTGATCTTCGCGACCGTCGCCCGCCGCCCGTGCACCGCGAGCACCAGGCACGGCCGGTCCTTGGCCCCCGGCCCGTCCTCGTAGGGCACGGTCGCCCACCAGATCTCCGCCGCCCGCGGCCGGGCGGCCGGCCCCTCCGCGCGTCCCGGCGGCCGCGTCCGGCGTCCCGCGGGCCGCCGCCGCCCCCAGCCGTCCACCAGCGCGGCGACCAGCGCGAGCAGCACGACCGCTGCGAGTGCCAACCACCAGGACGTGTCCATACGATGACGTTACCGGCGTACGCACCCGCACGCGCGCCCTCCGCCGTACCGCGTGCTCCCCGCGTCCAGCCGAACCGGTGACAGCACAGGTGAGTTCTCCCACAACGGCCCCGGGCGGAGGAGCGACCGGACGTTTCGCGCCTTACGCTCGACGGACCGCACGACCCCCCGTTTCTCCACATCCGCCCGCGGAGGTTTCTGCTTCATGAAGCTCACCGTCGTCGGCTGCTCGGGGTCGTTCCCGTCCGCGGAATCGGCCTGTTCGAGCTACCTCGTCGAGGCCGACGGCTTCCGGCTGCTCCTCGACCTGGGCAATGGCGCCCTGGGCGAGCTGCAGCGCCACTGCGGTCTCTACGACCTCGACGCGATCTTCCTCAGTCACCTGCACGCCGACCACTGCATCGACATGCTCGGCTACTTCGTGGCCCGCTACTACCGGCACGACGGCGGCCGTTGCGCCCCGCTGCCGGTCTACGGCCCCGAGGGCACCGAACACCGGCTGACCACCGCGTACGCCGACACCCCTTCGGCCTCCTCGATGAGCGAGGTCTTCGACTTCCACACGGTCAAGCCGTCCACGTTCGACATCGGCCCCTTCACCGTGCACACCGAACGGGTGGCGCACCCCGTGGAGGCGTACGGCATCCGCGTCGAACACGCCGGGCGGACGCTGACCTACTCCGGTGACACCGGAGTCAGCGCCGCCCTGGACGAACTGGCCCGGGACGCCGACCTCTTCCTGTGCGAGGCCGCTTTCACGCACGGCAAGGAGAGCATCCCCGACCTGCACCTCAACGGCCGCGAGGCGGGCGAGACGGCCGCCCGGGCGGGCGCCCGACGGCTGCTGCTCACCCACATCCCCCCGTGGACCGACCCGCAGGTCAACCTGGCCGACGCCCGCGCGGTGTACGACGGCCCGGCCGAACTGGCGGTGCCGGGGAAGTCGTACGACGTCTGAATCCCCCGCACGACCCGCACGATGCACGACCGCGCACGACCGTACGACGAAGGCCCCCGGAGTCCGAGCTTGGGTTCTAGCGGTCGTTGCAACACTGCCTGGCTCAGGTGGTGAGTAGATCA
>NZ_JBHMCY010000118.1:0-13280 GCF_042430725.1 Streptomyces cinereospinus
GGGGGCGGCCAGGAGGCGGGCGCGCCGATCCCGCCGGGCCGGGCGTCCGTGCCGGCGTCGGCGCCGGCGTCCGCGCCCGGAGTCTGCCCGCCCTGCGACCCGGCGGGCGTGGGGCGCGGCTGCACCGCCTCGGTGGCCGCCTCCTGGGCGGCGCTGCGCACCGCGGGGCGGACCAGTGCGAACCAGGCCAGCAGCAGCGCCAGCAGCGCCGCGAGCAGCACCAGAAGCCACCTCGGGAAGATCGGGATCTGCACGAACTCCGCGTCCAGCGAGGCCCGGCCGGCGCCGTCGTCCGCGGCGGCCTCCTCCTCGGCGCGGGTCTCGGCGGTGTCCACGGTGAACGGCCACACCACCGGGGCGCCGAACCAGACCGGTCTGCCGGTGCGCACCCGCAGCCCGGCCTCGGTCGACTCGCCGGGCTCCAGCGCCGGTTCCGCCGGGGTGAACGCGAACGCGAGCTCCTCGCCCTGCTGGCCGGGGGTGAAGCCCACCCGGACCGGGGAGTTGCCCTGGTTGCGCACCGCCAGCCGGTACCGGCCGCGCAGCCAGCCGCGCCGGCGGCGCGGGACCAGCTCGGTGTGCAGCTCGTGGAACTCCTCGATGTGCACGGTGGTTTCCAGCACCCGCACCGACTCGGGGTGCTCGGTCGGCAGCACCCGCACCCCGAGGGCCGTCTCACCGGCCCGCACCTGCGGCGAGCGCGGCGGGGCCAGCCGGATCGTCACCGTCTCCGACGTGCCGGGATACAGGGAGACCCGCGCGGGTTCCACGGTGGTCCAGGCGGCGCAGTCCCCGACGACCTCCAGGCCGTACGCCTCGACGATGTCGCTGTCGTTGCGGACGGTCAGGGTGGTGGTGGCGGTGTCGCCCGGCGCCACCGTCACCGACGGGATGTCGAGACCGGGCGCGCCGGGACCGGAAGAGGCTGCAGAAGGCGTCACGCCAGCACGGTAGGGCCGTGCCCGCGGGCGCCACGAGGAGCGCGAGGGCAACGGCCGGGCAGTGGCGGTGCCCGCCGGGCCCGCCGCGGTCCGCACCGCCGGGGCCTGCCGCCCGCGCGGGCCGGCCCCCGGCGCGCGCACCGCGCACCCGCGCCGAACCCCCCATGGACGTACGGACTCACTGAGACAGGTAACCCTTCATGACCTGCCCTGAGGACACCACCCCGGACATCGTGCGGGACCCCACCCCGGACACCACCCCGGACACCGTCCCGGCCTCCACCACCACGTCACGTGTGCCCGCCCAGGCCCGGGTCACACCCCGCACCTCCCGGTCCGCCGGTGCGCGGCGGGTGACCGTCGCCGTCTACGCCGCCGACCCGGTGCTGCGCGTCGGCGTCGTCCAGCAACTGCGCCAGCGCCCCGAGGTGGACCTGCTCGCCGACGCCGACGCGGACCGGGCCCAGGTGTCGCTGGTGATCGTGGACCACGTCGACGACGACGTGGCCGCCCTGCTGCACCGGCTGCGGCACAACACCGCCACCCGCACCGGCCTCGTCGTCGGCACCCTCGGTCCCGGCGCGCTGCCCCGCGTCATCGAGTGCGGGGTGGCGGCGGTGCTGCGGCGCGCCGAGGCCGACCAGGACCGGCTCCTGCACCTGGTGCTGGCGGCGGCCAACGGCGAGGGCGTGCTGCCCGGCGACCTGCTCGGCGAGCTGCTCAGCCACGTGGGCAGCCTGCAACGCTCGGCGCTCGACCCGCGGGGGGTGTCCCTGTCCACGCTGACCACGCGCGAGGCGGACATGCTGCGCCTGGTGTCGGAGGGCCTGGACACCGCGGAGATCGCCCGCAAGACCGCGTACTCCGAGCGGACCGTCAAGAACGTGCTGCACGAGATCATCACGCGGCTCCAGCTGCGCAACCGGGCCCACGCGGTCGGCTACGCGCTGCGCAACGGACTGATCTGAGGAACCCGGCATTGCCCGAAAGCGCACCGCGCGCTTCCCCCGGATGCGGCCCCGCCGCCCTGCCGCGCCGCACGCGGCCGTATCAGGGTGGCGGGGGCACATCCCGTGCCGCACCACACTGCGAGGGGGACCGTGATGGGAACCGCTGGCCCCGGCGGACGGTACCGCCCGGGCAGACTCGGCACGTCGCTGCTGCTGCTGGTCCCGCTGCTCGGGGTCACGGCCGCCGCCGGGCAGGACGGCACCGAGACCCGGCCGCGGGTGGCCGCCGCCGCGGACACCCGGATCGCGTACGCCGGGACCCGGCACCGCAGTCTGGGCCGGGTGGACACCACCACCTCCAGTACCGCGCTGTTCGGCGCGGGCCCGGCGCACTTCGACGTCCAGCCCTCCGCCCTCGGCGACCAGCTGGTCTTCGCCGGCCGCCGCGACGAGCGGACCCCGCAGATCTACCTGCGGGCCGCCGACGGATCGGTGCGCCGCCTCACCACCGGCCTGGACGCGGCACACCCGCGGCTGACGCCGGACGGCCGGGCGGTGGTGTTCGACGCGGCCGCCGCCGGCGGCACGCAGCGCGACCTGTGGCTGGTGCGCACCGACGGCACCGGCCTGACCCGGCTCACCGACACCCCCGCGGACGAGGAGTCCCCGACGGTCTCCCCGGACGGGCAGCGGCTGGCGTACGCCGGCGACGGCGACCCGCTCGCCGGACAGCAGATCTACGTGCGGCCCCTGGAGGGCGGCACCGCCACCCGGATCACCGACCCGGCCGACGGCACCGCCGGCGAGCCGGTGTGGAACCCGGTGGACGACGACGAGAACCGGAACTGGATCGCGTACACCGCCACCACGGACGACGGCCCCCGGCTGCGGGTGACGGACGGCGACGGCGACGAACCGCTGCTCGGCGGCGCGATGGCCGACTGGCGTGCGCACGGGGCGGCATGGCTGCCCGACGGGGACGGGCTGGTGTTCCTCAGCCCCGAGACCACCTGCGAGTGCGAGGGCGACTGGGACCACGTGTTCCGCACGACCGCCCACTCCGACCAGGTGCCCTCGCTGGTGCTCGACGAGGACCGCGAGGTGCTCTCGCCCACCTGGATCGGCCCGCTGGACGGCGGTGGCGTGGTGGTGGAGCGCACCACGGCGGCCGGCCCGCACGTGGTGACCCTCCAGGACGTCCGGGCGGACGGCGCCGACCCGCGCGACCTGGGGCTGACGGTCCTGGAGGAGGACCCGGCGGCCGACAGCAACACCGATCCCGCCCAGGACCCGCTGTTCCGGCCGAGAGACGGGTACGACCCGTGGACCGAGCGGCAGAACTACACGCCCGACGGCCGCCGGATCGTGGTGACCCGCTTCGAGGACGACGGCAACGGCGGCCGGACCGAACAGATCTGGCTGGCCGACGCGGACGGCGCGAACGAGGCCCGGCTGCCGCTGGCCGGACGCGGCCCCGGCGACTGGGACACCGACCCGACGTTCTCCCCGGACGGCCGGTACCTCGCCTTCACCCGGACCTCACCGGGCGGCACCGGCGAGGCCGCCGGACCCAGCCGGATCCTCATCGCCGAGGTGGCCACCGGCGCGATCACCGGCGAGGTCGTACCGCCGGCCGGTCAGCTCCAGGGCCAGGACGCCCAGCCCACCTGGTCCTCCGACGGCACCACCCTGGCCTTCACCCGCAACCACGTGATCGACGGGACCGGCGGCACCAAGCACGTGTGGACCGTGCCGGTGGCCGACCTCAGCCGGCAGCACGACCTGAGCGCCACGGTCTGCCCCGGCGACTGCCAGGTCATCGACGACAGCCCGGCCTTCTCCCCGGACGGGCTCAGCATCGCCTTCAACCGCAAGAACGGCGCCGGCCGGATCGACGAACGCAACGGCATCCTGCTGACCTCGCCGTCCGGGGACGACTGCCGGGTGCTGCTGCCCGCCGCCGCCCGCGACCTGCCCGGCGCCTGCGGCCGGGAGCTGCCCGACACCTCGGCCACCGGCCCGCACCAGCCCCGGGACGCCGCCTGGACGGCCGACGGCACCGGCCTGGTGTTCAGCTCGCGCGCCGGACTGCCGGTCAACAGCCCCGAGAAGCTGCACCTGCTGGACATCGCCTCCGGCACGCTGACCCCCCTCACCGCAGGCCTGCCGGGCCGGCAGAAGGAACCCAGCGTCCAGCAGTCCGTGGACCTCGCGGTCCGGGCGCCCGGCACCGCCCCGGAGGTCGTCGTCGGCCGGTCCACCACCGTCCGCGTCGACGTCGTCAACAACGGGCCCGCCGCCTCCCCCGGCACCCGGCTGACCGTCGCCCCGCCGGCCGGCGTGCGGATCACCCGGATCACCCGGCCCGGCGGCACCTGCGACGCCGCCTCCCTCCAGTGCGACGTCGGCGTGGTGCCGCCCGGCACCACCGTGCCGGTCGACGTCACCCTCACCGGCCTCACCCCCGGCGACGCGCCGGTCGACTGGTCGGTCACCGGCAGCGTGCTCGATCCGCAGCCCAGTGACAACGCGGGCCGTACCGTGGTGCCGGTGCGCGAGGAGCCACCGCCCCCCACGTCGCCGAGCCCGACGCCGTCCACGCCCGCACCGCCCACGGTGACGCCGCCCACGCCCGGGCCGCCCACGAACCGCCCGCCCACGATCCGCCCGCCCACGCCCCGGCCGCCCACCAGCGCGCCGCCCGCCGTGCCCGCGGAACCCGCCGCCCCGGACGCCGGTCCCGGCGTGCGCGTCGCCGCCCAGCCCGACCCCGGCTACGTCGGCGGGCGCGTGGTGGTGACGTACACCGTGCGCAACGGGCGCAACGCGCTGGCGACCGGGCTGCGGCTGCGCGTCGGCCTGCCCGCCGGCCTGCCGAACAGCGGGCCGCCCGCGGGCTGCGACCGCTCCTGGGTGTGCGCGCTGCCGGACCTCCGGCCCGGCGCGAGCACCGTCGTACGGGTCGTGCTCAGCCCCCGCAGGGCGCTGACCGCCCAGGTCACCGGCGACCTCACCACCACCGGTACGGACGCCGACGCGCGTGACAACACCGCACGGCAGCCAATCCGCGTGCTCCAGCCGCGCATCGAGGCGGTGCCGTCGATCGGCAAGCCCGGCTTCGTCACCTCCGTGCGCGGCAGGGACTTCCCGCCGGGCGTGCCGGTGCGGTTCAGCTGGAACCCGGGGATCACCGCGGCGGCGGCGCCCACCGTGCCGCGGCGGGACGGCACGTTCACCGGCCAGCTGCTCATCCTCGCCAAGGACCAGACCGGACCGCGCGTCATCACCGCCCGGGGCCCCGGGTTCTCCCCGGTGCGCACCGACTTCCTGGTGGTCAGCGGCACCGTCCAGCCGCCCGACCAGGTGGTGCGCCGGTGATCCACGAGGTCGACGAGGCACTGCGCCGCCTGCTCGGCGAGTCCGGCCTGGAGGCGTCGGGCGTGGAGGTCGTCTTCGACGCGCCCACCCGGGACTGGGCGGCGCGCCGCAGCGCGCCGACGGTCTGCGCCTTCCTGTACGACATCCGTGAGGACGCCACCCGGCGCGGCAGCGGCGCCGGGGAGGTGTACGACGCGGACGGCCGGCTCGTCGCGCGGCGCAGCCCGCCGCGCTGGTTCGAGCTGACCTACCTGGTCACGGCGTGGGCGAACCGGCCGCAGGACGAACACCGGCTGCTCTCCCAGGTCCTCGCCCGCCTGGTGGCCCACGACACGCTGCCCCACCGGCTGCTCACCGGCACGCTCGCCGGACTCGGCCTGACCGTGGGCCTGGACACCGCCGGCACCGGACTCGACGCACCGGCCGCCTCCGACGTGTGGTCGGCGCTCGGCGGGGAGCTGAAGGCGTCCCTGGGGGTGCGGGTGCGGGCCCCGCTGGCCGGGGTGGCCACGGCCGTGGCGCCGCCGGTCACCGAGGGACTCGTCGTGCGTTCGGCCGCCCGGCGCGAGGGCGGGGAGGCGACGCCGGGACGCCGGCTGCGCTACACGGAGGCCGGCGACCCGGGCCCGCAGGAGGGCTTCGCCGGGCCGCGTGAACGGGGACCCGCCCCGGCCGCCCGGCGCCGCCACCGGGGGGACCGCCAGCCGTGACCCACACCACCGAGCCCGTGCTGCCCGCCGAGCCCGCGATCCCCGAAGGCACCGGCGAACCCGGGGACCACGCGGGCGTCGACCACCTGTGGGTGCGGCTCGGGCTGGTCGAGGAGCGGGTGCGGCGGGCGGTGGCCGCCCGGCGGGCCGCCGACCCCGACCCCGACGATCCCTACCGGGGCCAGTACCTCACCCCCGAGGCGGCGGCACGCCTGCTGGACGAGCCGGGCGGGCTCGGCGTGCCCGGCCACGAGACCGCGCACCCGCCGGACGGTTCCCTCCTCGGCGCTCTCGCCCGCCGGTTCGGGCTGACCCCGCTCGACCTGGACCTGCTGCTGGTCGCGGTGGCGCCCGACCTGGACGCCCGGTTCGAGCGGCTCTACGGCTACCTCAACGACGACCTGACGCGGCGCCGGCCCACGGTCGGGCTCGCTCTGGAGCTGTGCGGGCTCGGCGGCACGGCGGCCGGCCGGTTCCGGCTCGCCCCCGGGGCACCGCTGACCGCGGGCGGCCTGCTGGAGGTCACCGAACCCGAACGGCCGCCGCTGTCGCGGGTGCTGGTCGTTCCCGACCGGGTCACCGGGCACCTGCTGGGCAGCGCGCTGCCCGACCCGCGGCTCGCGGGGGTGCTCGGCGAGGCCCGGCCGGACCCGGCCGCCGGGGCGGCGGAGGTCCGGCGGGCGGCGGCCGCGGCCGCGACCGGCGGCGGGCTCGTCCATCTGCGCGGCCGGGGCGGCGACGCCGAGGGGCTGGCCACCGCGGCGCTGCGCGCGGCGGGGCTGCGCCCGCTGGTCCTGGACGCGGTGGCGCTCGCCCGGCGCCCCGGCGACGCACCCGGACTCGCCCGGGTGGCCGCGCTGGAAGCCCGCCTCACCGGCGCCGGCGCCGTCCTCGGCCCGCTGGAGGCGCTGCCGCCCGAACCCGCCGAACGCGCCCGGACCCTGCGGGCGCTGTGCGCGGCGCTGCGCGGGATCCCGCTGCTCACGCACGGCGCCGTCGGCTGGGACCCGGCGTGGGCGGCCGACACCCCCGTCGTGCTGACCGTGCCGGCGCCCTCCGCCGAACAGCAGGCGGCGCGCTGGCGGCACGCCCTGGAGCGGGCCGCCGGTGCCTCCGCCGTGCCAGCCGCGGCCGCGGACGAACTGGCCCGCGCGGTCGCCGCGCACCGCCTGGACGCCGGGCAGGTGCGCCGCGCCGCCGACGTGGCGGTGCGCACGGCCGCGGTCGCGGGCCGCCCGGTCGGCACCGACGACCTGCGCGCCGCGGTGCGGGCGCAGAACGGCGCGGGGCTGGACCGGCTCGCCCGGCGGATCGAGCCCGGGGTCGGCTGGGACGACCTGGTGCTCCCGCCGCCCACCCACCGGCGGCTGCGCGAACTCGCGCTGCGCGCCCGCCACCGCGACCAGGTGCTCGGGCGGTGGGGCATGCGGCCCGGCGGCGGCCGGGGACGCGGGGTGATCGCGCTGTTCGCCGGTGCGTCGGGCACCGGCAAGACCATGTCCGCCGAGGTCGTCGCCGCGGACCTGGGCATGGACCTGTACGTCGTGGACCTGTCCACGGTCGTCGACAAGTACGTCGGGGAGACCGAGAAGAACCTGGAGCGGATCTTCACCGAGGCGTCCGCGGTCAACGCGGTGCTGCTCTTCGACGAGGCCGACGCCATCTTCGGCAAGCGCTCGGAGGTGAAGGACGCGCACGACCGGCACGCCAACATCGAGTCGGCGTACCTGCTCCAGCGCATGGAGTCGTTCGACGGGATCGCGGTGCTGACCACCAACCTGCGGGCCAACCTGGACGAGGCGTTCACGCGCCGCCTGGACGTGGTGGCGGACTTCCCGGTGCCCGACGCCGGCCGGCGTCTCGCCCTGTGGGACCGCTGCCTGGGCGACCGCCTGCCCCGGGCCGGCGATCTCGACCTGCGGTTCTGCGCGGACCGCTTCGAACTGGCCGGCGGCTCCATCCGGGCCTGCGCGGTGACCGCCGCCTACCTCGCGGCGGAGTCCGGCACGCCGCTGACCATGGCGCAGCTGGTGACGGCGGTCGCGCAGGAGTACCGCAAGCTGGGACGGCTCATCCTGGAGGGCGAGTTCGGGCCGTACCTGGCGGCGGCCGGCGAGGCCTGAGGGGCGGGGCGGTCACCGCCGGGAGGCGCCGGAGCCGGCGCCCTGGATCTCGCGGTCCCTCTCGTACCCCTCCTGCGCCCAGCCCGCGATCTTCCGCAGTTCGGCCTTCAGCTCGTCCCAGGTCTTGTAGTAGTTGCCCATCGCGCGGATCTCCATCGGGATCACGGTGGAGCCCTCGACCGCGTGCGGGGCGATCTCGTTCATGCCGCCGAACACCTGCTGCTGGGACACGCTCGGCTCGCCCCGCAGGGCCGACTTGGCGTACGTCTCCAGGGTGACCGGTTCGAGCCCCGGCAGCGCACGGGTGCCGTTGTCGAAGAAGGACAGTGTCTCGCCCGGCGTCTGGGTCTTCTCCTGCAACTTCGACAGCCGGGTGACGATGTGGTTGTTGTTCCGCTTCAGGTAGGCCTGGACGTCCGCGTCGAGGAGCCGGTACGCGTCGGTGAGCCGCGAACGGGACAGGAAGATGGTCAGGTTCTTGATCTGGCCGCTGTCCTGGTCCTGGGCGACGTAGTCGGCCATGGCGGCGACCTGCGTGTAGTAGAGCTGGAGGAAGCCGTCGAGGGCGTCCAGGTCGGTCTGGGCCCGGTTGCGCTTCCTGCCGGTGGCCGACTTGTCGAACTTCTCCACCTCGGTCGCCGCGAACGGTTTGGCCTGGTTGAGCCGGAACAGGGCCCGGGGCAGGGTGGCCTGCGCCACGTTCGGGGCCTCCTGCCGGTAGTGCTCGAACATCAGGGGGACGCCGGCCAGCGGCACGCCGATGGTGTACTGGACGTACAGCCCGTCGCCCAGCCCCGGCCGCCCGGCCTTCTCGGTGTAGCCCTCGTCGCTGAGCGTCACGCCCTGCCCGCCGGGCAGCACGTCCAGGTCCACCGTGGCCGTCTCCAGCGGCGTCCCGTTGACCGCGGCGTAGAAGGCGTCGCGGACCCTCTTGATCTCGTCGGCGATCCGGTCGAGTTCCTCCGGACCGGTCTCCGCCTTGGAGCCGACCACCTGCACGGCGCCGGTGACGAACTCGACGTTCGAGTAACTGCCGCCGGCGTCCAGGCGCCTGCTGTCGGAGACGACGGTGACGTTCTCCCGCTGGCTCCTCGCGAGACTGGTGTCGCCCGCGAGTTTCTGGCCGAGCCGGTCCTTGATCCGCTTGTCCACCTCGACCTCGAAGCCCTCCATGCGCTGCACGGGAAGCCCGGACGCCGGGGCGGGGACCACCGCCGGTGCGGCCTGCGCCGCCGCGGGCTCGCCCACCGGCCGGGACATCACGCGGGTGGCCGTCGCCTCGGCCTCCCGCTCGAAGCGGTCCGAGGGGTCGGACACCGACAGCCCCGCCCCGTTGTCCGTGCCGGCGACCGGTCCGCGGCGCTGCTGGACGACGTGCGTCAGCTCGTGGGCGAGGGTGTGCTTGTCGCCGCCGCCGTCACCGACCACGACATGGCTGCCGGAGGTGTAGGCGCGGGCGCCGACGGCCCGCGCCGAGCGGGCGGCGGCGGGCCCGGTGTGCAGCCGCACGTCGGAGAAGTCGGTGCCGAACCGGGACTCCATCTCCTGGCGCACCGGCGCGGCCAGCGGGGTGCCGGCCGAGCGCAGGACCTGGTGCACCCCCGGGTCCTGGTCGGGCTGCTGCTCCGTGGCCGGAGCCGGCCGGGCGCGGCGGGCGATCATGCCGGTGACGGCGGCGTTGCCCGCACCGCGCTGCGCCGCCCGGAGCGCGTCGGCGGTGAGCGGGGGCGGTACGGCGGCGCCCGCGGGCGTCTCCCGCCGGATGCCGGCCGGGCCGCGCGCCGCCTGCTGGTCCTCGGCCCGCTCGCCGTGCGCCCTGGACGTCCGCATCCGCTGCCTCCTCCTCGGCGCACCCCGCCGCGGCCCCCAGTGGACCGTGCGGGACGGCGGGCCGTCCAGGGCCGCGCGGGCAGGCGGGAGGGCAACGGCGGGGAGCGCCCGGACCGCCCGCGGGGGGTACCGGAGGCAGCGGCCCTGCCCCCGCCCGGGTCCGCGGGACTCTGCCGCCCGGCGGGCCCGCCGCGCAGACTCGCCCTGGACACAGGTGACCGACCCCGCAAGGACCCGAAGGAGCGAGCATGCCGACGTACCTCACCCCGGGCGTGTACGTGGAGGAGGTGCAGTCCGGTGCCCGGCCCATCGAGGGGGTCGGCACCGCCGTCGCCGCGTTCGTCGGGTTCGCCCAGAGCGGTCCGTTCCACACGCCGACGCTGGTCACCAGCTGGGACCAGTACACCCAGCTGTTCGGCGGCTTCACCGAGGGCACCTACCTGCCGCACGCGGTCTACGGGTACTTCGCCAACGGCGGCGGCGCCGCGTACGTCGTCCGGATCGGCGGCTCCGCCGAGGACTCCTCCGCCCCCGCGGCCGACGGCGGCCGGCACCGGCCCGGGAACCGGGCGGCGCAGCCGGTCGAGCTCGGCGGCTTCCTGGTCGCGGCCCGGCCGGGCGTCACCGGGGTGGCGGTGGAGGTCGCCGACGCCGGCGGCGAGAACCCGCCGGAGGACCGCTTCAAGGTGCTGGTCCGCCAGGGCGACCAGGTGGCGGAGACCTACGAGGCCTCCACCCGCAGGAACGTCAAGGGCTACCTGGTCACCCAGGCCCGCGGCTCGCAGCTGATCGAGGTCACCGAGCAGCAGGGGGCCGCCCAGAGCCGGCCCGCCAACCAGACCGTGACGCTGCCGGACGCGCCGGCCGCGCCCGCCGCGTCCGGCTCCGGCGAGGTGTCCCGGCTCGGCGCGGCCGAGTACGTCGGCGACACGGCGGCCCGCACCGGGTTCGGCGGCCTGGAGACCATCGACGAGATCACCATGGTCGCGGTGCCGGACCTGATGAGCGCCTACCGGCGCGGCGACATCGACGCCGAGGGCGTGCGCACCGTGCAGCTCGCGGTGATCGCGCACTGCGAGCAGATGGGCGACCGGGTGGCGGTGCTGGACACCCCGCCCGGCCTCTCCGCCCAGCAGGTGCGCGCCTGGCGCAACGACGAGGCGGGCTACGACTCCCGGTACGCCACCCTCTACTACCCGTGGGTGCGGGTCTTCGACCCGGCCGCCGGCCGCAACACCACCGTCCCGCCCAGCGGCCACGTCGCCGGTGTCTGGGCGCGCAGCGACGCCGAGCGCGGGGTGCACAAGGCGCCCGCCAACGAGGTGATCCGCGGCGCGGTCGACCTGGAGCTGCGGCTCAGCAAGGGCGAGCAGGACCTGCTGAACCCGATCGGCGTGAACTGCGTACGGGCCTTCCCCGGCCGGGGCATCCGGATCTGGGGCGCCCGCACCCTCTCCTCCGACCCGGCCTGGCGCTACCTGAACGTGCGCCGCCTGTTCAACTACCTGGAGGAGTCGATCCTCCTGGGCACCCAGTGGGTGGTCTTCGAGCCGAACGACGACCGGCTCTGGTCGAGCATCCGGCGCAACGTCACGGCGTTCCTCACCGAGGAGTGGCGCCGGGGCGCGCTGTTCGGCCGCACCGCCGAGGAGGCGTTCTACGTGAAGTGCGACCGCGACAACAACCCGCAGGAGTCCATCGACCAGGGCCGGGTCGTCTGCGAGATCGGCGTCTCGCCGGTCAAGCCCGCGGAGTTCGTGGTGTTCCGGCTGGCTCAGTTCTCCGACAGCACCAGCCTCATCGACGAGTGACCCGCGGGTCCGGCAAGGAAAGGTGACAGACAGTCATGGCAACGGGCGATGCTCTTTCCACCCATGTCTTCGGCGTGCAGCTCGGCGGCTACCTGGTCGAGTCGATCCAGGAGATCAGCGGCTTCACCGTCGAGGAGGACGTCGTCGAGGTCAAGCAGGTCACCGCGGAGGGCAAGCAGATCATCCGCAAGCAGCCGGGTGCCCGGCAGGCCGGTGAGATCACGATCACCCGGGGGCTCGACCAGAGCAGCGAGTTCACCGACTGGATCAAGGAGACCCTGAACAACGGGGCCGTGAACGCCGCGCGTCAGAACCTCACCATCGAGATCAAGGACACCGAGGGCAACACGGTCCGCCGCATCCAGCTGATGCAGGGCTGGGCCTCCAAGTGGGAGGGCCCGTCCCTGAAGGCGGGCGAGTCGTCCGCGGCCACCGAGTCCGTCACGATCGTGTTCGAGGAGATCATCGTCGAATGAGGCGCCGTACGGTGACGGCGGGCAACCTGGACGAGCTCCTCCAGGTGACGGCGCCCGCCCCGGCGACCGGGCAGCCGGCGGCACCCCCCGCCGCCGCCCCGCCGGCACGGGAGGAAGACGGGCTGCGCACCGAGTTCGAGTTCGAACTGCCGCGCGGCTACGTCGACGAGGCGGGCACGGTGCACCGGCACGGCGCGATGCGCCTGGCGACGGCCCGGGACGAGCTGCGGCCCCAGATCGACCTGCGGGTCAAGGAGAACCCGGCGTATCTGAGCGTGGTGCTGCTCAGCCAGGTGATCACCCGGATCGGCTCCATCACGGACGTGCACGCCGGGGTCGTGGAGCGGATGTACGCCACCGACGTCGCCTTCCTCCAGGACTTCTACCGCCGGGTCAACAGCGAGGGCCACACCCGGGCGGCGGTGACCTGCCCGCACTGCGAGGGCGGCTTCGAGGTCGACCTCTCGGGTGGGCGCCTGGGGGAATCGTGACGTACGCCCTGCCCCGGCTCCGGGAGGAGGTCGCGTACATCGCCTATCACTTCCACTGGTCCCGCGAGGAGATCCTCGACCTCACCCACGGCGAGCGGCAGCAGTGGGCGGCCGAGATCGCCCGTATCAACACCCGCGTGAACGAAGGCGGCTGAGGTCATGGCATGGCGGGACAGGTGGCGCCGCCGGGCCGCACGGCCGGCCGGCGGGGGCGCGGTGCCGGACGCGTCCGGCGGACCGGGCCCCACGGCGGCCGGCGGTCCGGATCCCGCCGTGCCGGATCCCGCCGTGCCGGGTTCCGCCGTGCAGGGTTCCGCCGTGCCCGGTGACTGGGACGGCGGCTGGCGCCGGACGGCGGCGCCGGAGCTGACGCTCTCCCGCGCGCCGCTCGGCGTGAGCGACGGCCTCACCTTCCGCGCGGGCCTCGCCGCCTGGCGGAACCCGTCGTTCGGCGGCGACCTCGGCCACGCCGTGCTGCCCTCGGCCCCGGCCGGCCTGGTGCGCGGCGTCGCCCGCCCGGCCGCGCCCCGGGCCACCCGCGCCGGCGGGGGGCCGCTGCTGCTGCGGGCC
>NZ_JBHMCY010000119.1:0-13062 GCF_042430725.1 Streptomyces cinereospinus
CGGCAGGCGACGTTCGCCCCGTCGCGACGCCCGGCACGCACGCTCGCCGCACCGGCCGAAGGCCCGAGTGCGGCCCGTGGCGGAGCGGCGTGCGGCACGCCGAGAGCACGCACCGGACGCCGCTCCGCCACGGGCGAACGTCGCCTGCCGCGGCACTGTGATTCCCTGGCCGGCATGACGGACATCCCCGTGACCACCTGGTCCCTGGAGCAGAGCGGCCCCACCGACCTGCTCCCGGCCGCGGCGCCGCAGGGCGCGGTGCGCATCGACCGCGCCGAGGCGCCCTCGCCCGAGTTCAGCCGCTTCCTGTACGCCTCGGTGGGCGGGGACATCCACTGGACCGACCGGCTGGGCTGGTCGTACGCGCAGTGGCAGAAGCATCTGGAGCGGCCCGGGGTGGAGACCTGGGTGGCCTACGAGCGGGGCACCCCGGCGGGCTACGCGGAGCTGGTCCCGCAGGGCGACGGGGTGGTGGAGATCGTGCACTTCGGGCTGATCCCGGCCTTCCGCGGGCGGCGCATCGGCGGGCACCTGCTGTCCTGCGGCGCCGCCCGCGCCTGGGACCTCGGGGACCGCCGGCCGGGGCTGACGCCGACCACGCGGGTGTGGCTGCACACCTGCAGCAAGGACGGCGAGCACGCGCTGGACAACTACCTGCGTCGCGGGTTCCGGCTGTTCGACACCAGGGTCGAGGAGGAGACGCGGGCCGCCACGCCCGGTCCGTGGCCCGGCGCATACCCTGTCTGACCTGGCCCGACAAGACGGCGTTCGCGCCATGTGACCGACACCACGCCAGTCTCGCATGTCGGGACCAAGATGTCCGGATGTTGGACGAAGCTGGACTCTGTCCAGATCGCCGTGACAGGCTTCCGTCATGTCTGGAACTGGAATTGCCTTGGTGAGTCGGCGGCACGTCGACCTCGGCCGCATGTCCAGCGCCATCTGTCCGGCGAGCTGAGACCACTCCGGCAACGCCGCTCCCCCCGCTTCGTCTGTCCCTCGCGCAATGACGCGCACGTATGCCCCGATGCGCCCGCACGCGCAGGTCAGAGCCGCTTTCCGCCTGTCCCGAAGGACGTAGAACCATGGCCGCCACCCCGCAGAACCCTGCCGCCGCGACTCCCCGCCGCAAGGTGAGCCGTCACCGCGGTGAGGGTCAGTGGGCCGTGGGTCACTTCACCCCGCTCAACGGCAACGAACAGTTCAAGAAGGACGACGACGGTCTCAATGTGCGGACACGCATTGAGACGATCTACTCCAAGCGCGGCTTCGCCTCCATCGACCCCAACGATCTTCGTGGCCGGATGCGCTGGTGGGGGCTCTACACCCAGCGCCGCCAGGGGATCGACGGCGGCAAGACCGCCGTTCTGGAGCCGGAGGAGCTGGACGACGAGTACTTCATGCTGCGCGTCCGCGTCGACGGCGGCCGGCTCACCACGCGTCAGCTGCGGGTCATCGGCGAGATCTCGCAGGAGTTCGCGCGCGGCACCGCCGACATCACCGACCGGCAGAACGTCCAGTACCACTGGATCCGGATCGAGGACGTGCCCGAGATCTGGAACCGCCTGGAGGCGGTCGGCCTGTCCACCACCGAGGCCTGTGGCGACACGCCCCGCGTGATCATCGGTTCGCCCGTCGCCGGCATCGCCGAGGACGAGATCGTCGACGGCACGCCCGCCATCGAGGAGATCCACCGCCGGGTCATCGGCAACAGGGCCTTCTCGAACCTGCCGCGCAAGTTCAAGACGGCGGTCTCCGGCTCCCCGCTGCTGGACGTGGCGCACGAGATCAACGACGTCGCCTTCGTCGGCGTCCACCACCCGGAGCACGGCCCCGGTTTCGACCTGTGGGTCGGCGGCGGCCTGTCCACCAACCCGAAGATCGGTGTCCGGCTCGGCGCCTGGGTGCCGCTGGACGAGGTGCCCGACGTGTTCGAGGGCGTCATCTCCATCTTCCGCGACTACGGCTACCGGCGGCTGCGCACCCGCGCCCGGCTGAAGTTCCTGGTCGCCGACTGGGGCGCGGAGAAGTTCCGGCAGGTGCTGGAGGACGAGTACCTCAAGCGCAAGCTGGTCGACGGCCCCGCGCCCGCCCAGCCGGTGGCGCGCTGGCGCGACCACGTCGGCGTGCACCGGCAGCGGGACGGCCGGTTCTACGTCGGTTTCGCCCCCCGGGTCGGCCGCGTCGACGGCACCACGCTGACGAAGATCGCCGACCTCGCGGAGGCGCACGGCTCGGGCCGGGTGCGCACCACGGTCGAGCAGAAGATGATCATCCTCGACGTCGAGGAGGGACAGGTCGACTCGCTGGTCGAGTCGCTGGAGGCGCTGGACCTGACCGCCAAGCCCTCCCCGTTCCGGCGCGGCACCATGGCCTGCACGGGCATCGAGTTCTGCAAGCTCGCCATCGTCGAGACCAAGGCGCGCGGCGCCGCGCTCATCGACGAACTGGAGCGCCGGATCCCGGACTTCGACGAGCCGATCACCATCAACCTCAACGGCTGCCCGAACGCCTGCGCCCGCATCCAGGTCGCGGACATCGGCCTCAAGGGCCAGCTGGTCCTGAACGACCGGGGCGAGCAGGTCGAGGGCTACCAGGTGCACCTGGGCGGCGCGCTGGGCCTGGAGGCCGGTTTCGGCCGCAAGGTGCGGGGCCTGAAGGTCACCTCCGAGGAGCTGCCCGACTACGTCGAGCGGGTCCTGAAGCGGTTCCAGGCCGAGCGCGAGGAAGGCGAGCGGTTCGCGACCTGGGCGGCCCGTGCCTCCGAGGAGGCGCTTTCGTGACCGCGGCGAGCGAGACGAAGGATGCCCCATGAGTGAGCGTGCCGCACCGTTCTACTGCCCCTACTGCGGCGACGAGGACCTGCGTCCGGGCGAGCAGGGCCACGGTGCCTGGGAATGCGCGGCATGCGGTCGCGCATTCCATCTGAAGTTCCTGGGGCTGCTCGCCCGCGGACTCGGGCACCGGCCGACAGGAGGGGACGGGATATGACGACGGCTCAGCACACGCGTACCGCCGAGGAGCTGAAGGCGCTCGCCGAACAGGCGGGCCGGGACCTGGAGGACGCCTCGGCGCTGGAGATCCTCCAGTGGGCGGCGCAGACCTTCGGCAGGCGGTTCTGCGTGACGTCCTCCATGGAGGACGCGGTGGTCGCCCACCTCGCGTCCCGTGCGATGCCCGGCGTCGACGTCGTCTTCCTCGACACCGGTTACCACTTCGAGGAGACCATCGGCACCCGGGACGCCGTCGAGGCCGTGATGGACGTCAACGTCATCACCCTCACCCCGGCCCGGACGGTCGCCGAGCAGGACGCGGAGTACGGCCCGAAGCTGCACGACCGCGACCCCGACCGGTGCTGCTTCCTGCGCAAGGTCGAGCCCCTGGAGAAGGGGCTCGCGAACTTCGACGCCTGGGCGACCGGGCTGCGCCGCGACGAGTCCCCGACCCGGGCCGGCACCCCGGTCGTCGCCTGGGACGACAAGCGCCAGAAGGTCAAGATCTCGCCGATCGCCCGCTGGACCCAGGACGACGTGGACGCCTACGTCGCCGAGCACGGCGTGCTGACCAACCCGCTGCTGATGGACGGTTACGCCTCCGTCGGCTGCGCCCCCTGCACCCGCCGCGTCCTCGCGGGCGAGGACACGCGCGCCGGCCGCTGGGCCGGGCGGGCCAAGACCGAGTGCGGGCTGCACGGATGACGACCACCCCACCGACCCCTCAGGAGAAGCACGTGACGAGCGGAGCCACGGTCTGGCTCACGGGCCTGCCGAGCGCCGGCAAGACCACGATCGCGTACGAGCTGGCCGGCCGGCTGCGCGCGGAGGGCCACCGCGTCGAGGTGCTCGACGGCGACGAGATCCGCGAGTTCATCTCGGCGGGCCTCGGCTTCAGCCGCGAGGACCGGCACACCAACGTGCAGCGCATCGGCTACGTCGCCGAGCTGCTCGCCCGCAACGGCGTCAAGGCGCTGGTCCCGGTGATCGCGCCGTACACCGACAGCCGCGACGCGGTGCGCAAGCGGCACGAGACGAACGGCACCCCGTACGTCGAGGTGCACGTGGCCACCCCGGTCGAGGTGTGCTCCGAACGCGATGTGAAGGGGCTGTACGCCAAGCAGGCCGCGGGCGAGCTGACCGGGCTGACCGGCGTGGACGACCCGTACGAGGAGCCCGCCTCGCCGGACCTGCGCATCGAGTCGCAGCACCAGAGCGTGCAGGAGTCCGCGGCGTCGGTGTACGCGCTGCTCACCGAGAAGGGACTGGCATGACGACCGTCGCACCCGTGACCGAGGAGACGGCGACTCCGTACGCGCTGTCGCACCTGGACGCGCTGGAGTCCGAGGCGGTGCACATCGTCCGTGAGGTGGCGGGCGAGTTCGAACGGCCGGTGATCCTCTTCTCCGGCGGCAAGGACTCCATCGTCATGCTGCACCTGGCGCTCAAGGCGTTCTCCCCCGCGCCCGTGCCCTTCTCCCTGCTGCACGTCGACACCGGGCACAACTTCCCCGAGGTCATCGACTACCGCGACCGGGTGGTGGCCCAGCACGGCCTGCGCCTGCACGTCGCGTCCGTGCAGGACTACATCGACCGCGGCGTGCTCAAGGAGCGCCCCGACGGCACCCGCAACCCCCTGCAGACGCTCCCCCTGACCGAGAAGATCCAGGCCGAGCGCTTCGACGCGGTCTTCGGGGGCGGGCGCCGCGACGAGGAGAAGGCCCGCGCCAAGGAGCGGGTCTTCTCGCTGCGCGACGAGTTCTCCCAGTGGGACCCGCGCCGCCAGCGGCCCGAGCTGTGGAACCTCTACAACGGCCGCCACGCCCCCGGCGAGCACGTGCGCGTCTTCCCGCTGTCCAACTGGACCGAACTCGACGTCTGGCAGTACATCGCCCGCGAGGGCATCGAGCTGCCGGAGATCTACTTCGCCCACGAGCGCGAGGTCTTCCAGCGCAACGGCATGTGGCTGACCCCGGGCGAGTGGGGCGGCCCGAAGGACGGCGAGACCGTCGAGAAGCGGCAGGTCCGCTACCGCACGGTTGGTGACATGTCCTGCACCGGCGCCGTCGACTCCGACGCCGAGACGCTGGAGCAGGTGATCGCCGAGATCGCCGCGTCCCGCCTCACCGAGCGGGGCGCCACCCGGGCCGACGACAAGCTCTCCGAGGCCGCGATGGAAGACCGCAAGCGCGAGGGGTACTTCTAGCCATGACCAGCACCACCGAACCCACCGAGACGCTGTCGGTCGAGCAGCTGTCGGCGACCACCCTGCTGCGGTTCGCCACCGCCGGGTCGGTCGACGACGGCAAGTCCACCCTGGTCGGCCGGCTGCTGCACGACTCCAAGTCGGTCCTCGCCGACCAGCTGGAGGCCGTGGAGCGCGCCTCGGCGAGCCGCGGCCAGGAGGCCCCGGACCTGGCGCTGCTGACGGACGGCCTGCGCGCCGAGCGCGAGCAGGGCATCACCATCGACGTGGCCTACCGCTACTTCGCCACCGCCCGCCGCCGGTTCATCCTCGCCGACACCCCCGGCCACGTGCAGTACACCCGCAACATGGTCACCGGCGCCTCCACCGCCGAACTGACCGTCGTCCTCGTCGACGCCCGCAACGGCGTCGTCGAGCAGACCCGCCGGCACGCCGCCATCGCCGCCCTGCTGCGCGTCCCGCACGTCGTCCTCGCCGTCAACAAGATGGACCTCGTCGGCTACGCGGAGGACGTGTTCGGAGCGATCGCCGAGGAGTTCACCGCGTACGCCACCGAGCTCGGCGTCCCGGAGGTCACCGCGATCCCGATCTCCGCGCTCAACGGCGACAACGTCGTGGAGCCGTCCGCGCACATGGACTGGTACGGCGGGCCCACCGTCCTGGAGCACCTGGAGACCGTGCCGGTCAGCCACGACCTGGCGCACTGCCACGCGCGGCTGCCCGTGCAGTACGTGATCCGGCCGCAGACCGCCGAGCACCCCGACTACCGGGGCTACGCGGGACAGATCGCGGCCGGCTCGTTCCGCGTCGGCGAGCAGATCACGGTCCTGCCGTCCGGCCGGTCGACGAAGGTCTCCGGCATCGACCTGCTGGGCAAGCCGGTCGACGTCGCCTGGACCACGCAGTCGGTCACCCTCCTGCTGGAGGACGACATCGACATCTCGCGCGGCGACCTGATCGTGCCCAGCAAGGATGCCCCGCCGACCACGCAGGACATCGAGGCGACCGTCTGCCACGTGGCCGACCAGCCGCTGACCGTCGGCCACCGGGTGCTGCTCAAGCACGGCACCCGCACGGTCAAGGCGATCGTCAAGGACATCCCGTCCCGGCTCACCCTCGACGACCTGTCCCTGCACCCGCACCCGGGCCGGCTCGTCGCCAACGACATCGGCCGGGTCAAGGTCCGCACCGCGGAGCCGCTGCCGGTCGACTCCTACGCCGACTCGCGGCGCACCGGCTCGTTCATCCTGATCGACCCGAACGACGGCACCACGCTCACCGCGGGCATGGTCGGCGAGTCGTTCGCCGCCCCGGAGCCGGTCCGGGACGAGGCCGAGGACGACGGATGGGACTTCTGACCATGACGTCGACCGACTTCTACTCGTCCTTCGCGAAGGAGGGCGGCCGCGTCGGCAGCGGCGCCCTCGGCAGCGGGCAGGGCGGAGTGGCGCGATGTGCGTGACGCCCGCGACGTGCGCGCCCGCGCACCCGTGCCGGGCGCCCCGCGCGCGCCGCCGAAAACCCGCCGACCTCCCGGCCACGACCTGAGGGTTCGTGACCGCCGGGCCACCGAGAGGAAACCCTCCCGTGCCTGCCACCACCGCCCTGCGCCGCGGCCTCGCGGCGCTGGCCGCGCTCCCGCTGCTCGCGCTCACCGCCTGCGGCTACGGCTCCCAGGCGAAGGACGACGGCACCGTCCGGATCGCCGCCGGGGCGAAGAAGACCGACGGTCTGGACTCGGTCCGGATCGGGTACTTCGGCAACCTCACCCACGCCACCGCGCTGGTCGGCCGGCAGCAGGGCTTCTTCCAGAAGGAACTCGGCGCCACCCGGGCCGAGTACGCCACCTTCAACGCCGGCCCCTCCGAGATCGAGGCCCTCAACTCCGGCTCCATCGACATCGGCTGGATCGGCCCCTCACCGGCGATCAACGGTTACCTCAAGTCGGGCGGCACCAAACTGCGGATCGTCGGCGGGTCGGCGTCGGGCGGGGTGAAGCTCGTGGTGAACCCCGAGAAGATCAAGTCCCTCGAGGACGTCAAGGGCAAGCGGATCGCCACCCCGCAGCTCGGCAACACGCAGGACGTGGCGTTCCTCAACTGGATCGCCGAGCAGGGCTGGAAGGTCGACGCGCAGAGCGGCAAGGGCGACGTCTCCGTGGTCCGCACCGACAACAAGGTGACGCCGGACGCCTACAGCTCGGGGTCCGTCGACGGTGCCTGGGTGCCGGAGCCGACCGCGTCGAAGCTGGTCGCCGAGGGCGCGAAGGTGCTGCTGGACGAGGCCGACCTGTGGCCGGACAAGAAGTTCGTGATCACCAACATCATCGTGTCGCAGAGCTTCCTGAAGGAGCACCCGAAGGCCGTCGAGGCCGTGCTGCGGGCGTCCGCCGAGACCAACGAGTGGATCAACGCCGACCCGGGCCGGGCGAAGACGGCGGCCAACCGCCAGTTGGAGACGGACACCGGCAAGCCGCTGCCGGCCGAGGTGCTGGACCCGGCGTGGGCGTCGATCCGCGTCACCGACGACCCCCTGGCGGCCACCCTCGGCGCCCAGGCGGAGCACGCGGTGAAGGCGGGCCTGCTGGAGCGGTCCGACCTGAAGGGCATCTACGACCTCGCCCCGCTCAACCGGGTCCTCGCCGCGCGGGGCGCGGCCCCCGTCGACGACGCCGGCCTCGGCGCCGCTTCGTAAGTCCGATCAGTTCCCAGCAAGTTCCAGGAGGTGACGACCATGGCCACGACCTTCGCCAAGGCCGCCGACGCCGGTACGTCGGTGGAGCACGCCGCGTGCATCGAGCACGTCTCGAAGTCCTTCGCCGGCCCCGCCGGGCAGCAGCTCGTCCTCGACGACATCTCGCTCGATGTCGCGCCCGGCGAGTTCGTCACCCTCCTGGGGGCCTCGGGGTGCGGCAAGTCCACGCTGCTGAACCTGGTGGCGGGGCTGGACAAACCGTCGGCCGGCGCGATCTCGACGGACGGCCGCCCAGCGCTGATGTTCCAGGAGCACGCCCTCTTCCCGTGGCTGACCGCGGGCAAGAACATCGAGCTGGCCCTCAAGCTGCGCGGGGTGCCCAAGGCCGACCGGCGCGGCCGGGCCGAGGAGCTGCTGGCGCTGGTCCGGCTCCAGGGGGCGTACGGCAAGCGGGTGCACGAGCTGTCCGGCGGGATGCGGCAGCGGGTGGCGCTGGCCCGCGCGCTCGCGCAGGACAGCAAGCTGCTGCTGATGGACGAGCCGTTCGCGGCGCTCGACGCGATCACCCGCGACGTGCTGCACGACGAACTGACCCGGATCTGGCACGAGACCCGGCTCTCCGTGCTGTTCGTGACGCACAACGTGCGCGAGGCGGTGCGGCTCGCGCAGCGGGTCGTGCTGCTGTCGTCGCGCCCGGGACGGATCGCCCGCCAGTGGACGGTCGACATCCCGCAGCCGCGCCGTATCGAGGACGCCGCGGTGGCGGAACTGTCCCTTGAGATCACCGAAGAACTGCGTGGGGAGATCCGCCGCCATGGCCAGCACTGACACGTCCGCCGTCAAGGACGCCGAGGACGGCAAGGACAACAAGGACGGCAAGGACGGCAAGGACGGCAACGACCTGGCGGGGCTCGAAGCGGGCCTGGACGCCCTGGAGACGGTGCACACCGGCCGTACGCCGCTGCGCACCACGTTCACGCAGAAGATCGTGCCGCCGGTCACCGCCGTCCTGCTGGTCCTGGCCGTGTGGCAGGCGCTGATCACGTTCGACGTGGTCGACGACCCGGGCAAGCTGCCCTCGCCCGGCGACGTGTGGGGCGAGGTGCGGACGTCCTGGCTGCAGGGCACGCTGCTGGACTACATCTGGACCAGCGTCTCCCGCGGTCTGCTGGGCTTCCTGATGGCGCTGGCCATCGGCACCCCGCTGGGTCTGCTGGTGGCACGGGTGCGGTTCGTGCGGGCCGCGATCGGGCCGATCCTGTCCGGACTGCAGTCGCTGCCGTCGGTGGCCTGGGTGCCGCCGGCCGTCATCTGGCTCGGCCTGAACAACCAGATGATGTACGCCGTGATCCTGCTCGGCGCCGTCCCCTCCATCGCCAACGGCCTGGTCTCGGGCGTGGACCAGGTGCCGCCGCTGTTCCTGCGGGCGGGCCGCACGCTGGGCGCGACCGGTCTGAAGGGCACCTGGCACATCGTGATGCCGGCGGCGCTGCCCGGCTACCTGGCCGGCCTGAAGCAGGGCTGGGCGTTCTCCTGGCGGTCGCTGATGGCCGCCGAGATCATCGCCTCCTCCCCCGACCTGGGCGTGGGGCTCGGCCAGTTGCTGGAGAACGGCCGCAACACCAGCTCCATGTCCATGGTGTTCCTCGCCATCCTGCTCATCCTGATCGTCGGTATCGCCATCGACCTGCTGATCTTCAGCCCGCTGGAGCGGCGGGTGCTGCGCAGCCGCGGCCTGCTGGTGAAGAGCTGATCCCCGTGCGCCACGAACCGGTCCTCCTCGTCATCGCCCACGGCAGCCGCGACCCTCGGCACGCCGCGACCGTCGACGCTCTGGTGCGGCGGGTCCGGTCGCTGCGGCCGGGCCTGCGGGTCGAGACCGGTTTCCTGGACTTCACCATCCCCTCCGTGCGGGGTGTGCTGGAGTCCCTGGCGGCGGAGGGCGTCCGCGACGTCGTGGCGCTGCCCCTGCTGCTGACGCGCGCCTTCCACGCCAAGGCGGACATCCCGGCGGTGCTGCGGCAGGCGCCGCGGCGGCTGCGGATCCGCCAGGCGGAGGTGCTCGGCCCGTCGCCCCTGCTGCTGGGCGCGCTGGAGAGGCGGCTGTACGAGGCGGGGCTGACCCCCGCCGACAAGTCCTCGACCGGGGTCGTCCTGGCCTCGGCGGGGTCCACCGACCCGGAGGCGATCGCAGTGATCGCAGACATCGCGCGGGAGTGGCGGCACACCGGTTGGTGCGCCGTGCGGCCTGCGTTCGCCTCCGCATCCCTTCCCCGCACCGAGGACGCGGTACGGGAACTGCGCGCCCTCGGCTGCGCGCGCGTCGCCGTCGCGCCGTACGTCCTGGCCCCCGGCTTCCTGCCGGACCGCATCGCGCGGGGCGCGGCCGGGGCGGACGTGCTGGCCGACGTGCTGGGCCCGGCGCCGGAGGTGGCCCGGGTGCTGCTGGAGCGGTACGACGCGGCGCGGGTGCCGAGGCTGGCGGCCGTCGGGGCCTGAGCCGGATCCGCCGGCCGGGTTCCGCGGCGCTCCGGCAGCCGAGACGGAAGGCGGGCGGGCCGGCGCTGCCCCCCCCCCCTGGCGGGTCACCCGGCCGCGGGCGCGGTGAGGTCCACGAGTTTGACCACGGTGTTCCAGTTGCGGGTGGTGGCGATCACGCCCTTGGCCTGCCGGGGCCTGGCCAGGTGATCGGCGAGCTTCGAGCGGCCCAGGCCGTCGGGTGCGTACAGGTACAGGACGCGGTCGCCGAGCCGGAACTCCTCGGGGAGGAACGCCGCCCGGTCGATCCCGGCGAAGCGTTCCGCGGCGACGGGCGCGGAGAAGTACGTGGCGTGCAGCTGCCTGGCCTCCAGTTCGGCGGCCGGGAACGGGCAGTCGCGGGCGACGGCGCTGAGATAGGCGTGGTCGCGCACGATGACGTCCACCCCGAAGCCGAACCGCTTCTCGATCGCCTCCGTGAGCCCGGCGGCCAGCGACTCCTCGTCGCCGTGCTCGCTCGCGAACACCGCCTGGCCGCTCTGCAGGTACGTGCGCACCGCCGTGTGGCCGAGATCCTCCAGCAGGGCGCGCAGCTCGGCCATCGGCACCTTCTTGCTGCCGCCCACGTTGATCCCGCGCAGCAGCGCCGCGTACGTCGTCATCCGTACAGTCTACGGGCGGTGTCTCGTCGATCAGGCCGGATCCCGGGAGCGGCCGATGCCTGGCCGCCTTCCCGGAGGTGCGTCGTCAGGCGCACTCCGGTGCGCACGCGCACCCTCACCCCCGCGCGCCGCCGCCAGCTCCGCCTCGATCAGGTCGGCCGCCCGGCGCGTACCGCCTTCCTGCGCCATCTGCGCCTGAAGGTCCCTCAGCCGGTGGGCCACCCCCGGGTCGCCGACGAGCGCGAGGGCCGCCTCGCGCAGGGTGCCGGCGGTGGCCTCCGCCGCCGGGACGTGGCGGGCCACGCCGAGGCCCTGGAGCATGTCCGCGTTGCCGAACTGGTCGGCCGCCTGCGGTACGGCGATCATCGGGGTGGCCGTGGCGAGGCCCTCCTGGCTGCCGCCCGCGCCCGCGTGCGTGACGAACAGGTCGGCCTGCCTGAGGACCGCGAGCTGCGGCACCCAGGACCGCACCTCCACGTTGCCCGGCACCTCCCCCAGCTCGGCGGGGTCGACGTGCCGGCCGGTCTGGAGCACCAGGTGCCAGCCGGGCAGACCGGCGAACGCCGCCACGCACTCCCGGTAGAACGCCGGCTGCTTGGTGAACGCCGACCCGAGCGAGACGAGCACCACCTTCTCGGCGCCGGCGGGCCGCTGCCAGTCGCCCTCCGCGCCGCGGTCGCCCTGGCAGGCACCGACGAAGGTGTGCACGGTCTCGTCCACCCGGTCGGCGTTCGGCTGGAGCGCCCTGGGGACGAGGACGAGGGAACGGCCCGGGCGGCCGACGAACGCGTCGGGGTGCTGCGTGATGCCGTTCTCCTCCAGCCAGGCCCGGAACCGCGCGTAGTAGGCGCGGCCGCGCTCGGTCCGCCTGGGCTCCTCCCACATCGGCTCGGCGATCTCCTTCTCGTAGCCGTCCCAGGCGACGAGGTTCGGCGACAGGGAGATCGCGGGCACGCCCCAGCGGTGGGCCAGGACCCGCGCGGGATACGAGGTGATGTCGTGCAGGACGAGGTCCGGTTCGTCGCCCCGGTACGCCTCGATCAGCTGCGGCAGGGCCTGGACGGCGTCGTTCAGGAAGGGCTCGACGTTGTCGAGCAGGGTGGTGCCCCACGCCTCCGGGTCGTCGTCGGGCGAGGGCAGCGCCGAGTGCCAGGGTTTCACCTCGGCACCCGTCTCGGCGGCCTTCTCCGCGAACACCGGGGGGATCGCGTACGTGACCCGGTGTCCGCGCGCGACGAGTTCACGGATCACCTCCAGGCTCGGGTTCACGTGGCCGTGGGCGGCGATGGAGAACATGGCGACGTGGGTCATGCCGGCGACCTTATGCGAGACGATGCGTCTCGTACAATTGATTTGGGGCCGCGCACACGCTCACCGCCGGGGCCGTCCCGACCGCGAGGCGGGGCGACCTCGGACGGGCCGCGGTCGGGACGGAACCGGGGGCGGCCCGGTGGAAGCCGGCGGCGGCCGGCCGGACGACGTGGCCGCCGGCCCGGTGGCCGCCCCCGGGAATCCCGGACCGGCGAAGGCTCTCAGGTGGGCGGACCGATCGGTGCCGGCGCGTGCCGGCGGGACGGCGCCTGCGCCGCCGGGTCTACTGGTCGGCCACGGCGGTCAGGGGCTCGGGAACCGGAACGCGGTCGGTGGCGGCGGGCCGTTGCAGCTGGTCGCGCAGTTGGCCGACCAGTTCTTTGAGCCCGGCGCCGTCGGTGGCGGTGCCGAACAGGTAGAAGTCGGGCCGGACGATGGCGGCGACGTGGCCGTGCTCGCGCAGGTGGGTCAGGTAGCCGCCGGGGACGTCGAGATAACCGCCGACAGAGGCACCGTCGGCGTACAGCGGGACGATCGCGGCGCCGATGCCGATCAGGAAGTCCCGTTCGGCGAAGTCCAGCGCGTTCAGCGGCGCCGCTCCGTCGGTGAGGACGGTGAACCCGCCTCCGGTGAGGTCGTCCAGGAGGGCGGTGCGATCCCCGAGGGTGACGGGGTACTGGGGGGTGAGGTGGCCGACGTTTGCGGCGCGGGTGCCGTC
>NZ_JBHMCY010000120.1:0-12884 GCF_042430725.1 Streptomyces cinereospinus
CCGGACCGGGCCTGCGCGGCGCGGGCCGCCGCGTCCGCCGGCCGGGACGCGGGGGCGGATGGGCGCCGCGCGCGGACCGCGTCGGAGGCCACCGCGGTCCACGGGGGCGCCGCTCAGCCCCGCAGCGCTCCCGGGCGCCCCTCCAGGTGGCCGAGCAGCTCGCTCAGCAGGGCGGCGAGTGCGTCCTGCCGGGGCTCGTCGAGTTCGGACAGTACGGCGCTCTCGAAGGCGAGCTGCTCGGGCAGGACGGCGTCGACGAGGTCGCGTCCGGCGTCCGTGAGCCGGACGTGGGCCACCCGGCGGTCGCGGTCGTCGCCGCGGCGCTCCACCAAAGCGCGTTCGGTGAGCTGCTTGAGGCGCTTGGTGACGGCGGCACCGGAGGAGAACGTCTCGCGGGCCAGTTCGCTGGGCGTCAGCTCGTGCCCGGTCCGGCGCAGCGCCCCCAGCAGGTCGAACTCCGGCCGGCTGAGCCCGGCCCGGCGCAGCGGGGCGTCCTCGGCCTGCTGGAGCAGGGCGGCGCAGCGGTTGACCCGGCCGATGATCTCCATCGGCGCGGTGTCGAGGTCGGGCCGCACGGCCTGCCACTGACCGACGACGGCGGCGACGGTGTCCCGGCGCCCGGCGGCCCCGGGCCGGCCCCCTCCACCCGCGCCGGGGCGGTCCGCCGCGCCCGCCGCGTCCGCCCCGCCGGCTTCCCGCCCGTTCGTCCCCGTCATGGCCGTGCGTCCTCCGTCGTCTTGCCCGCGTCCCGGTCCAGGCGCAGGTCCAGGTGCAGCCCCTGGCGTCGTGCCGTCGCCGCGAGCGTACGGTGTCCTGCCTGTTCGGCGCCGACGACCCGCTCCTGGGGCAGAGCGCGCCGCCGCCCCTCGCCGGACGCGGCGTCGGCGGGGGCGCGCGGCTCGACGAGGGCGGCGGCCAGGGCGCGGCGGGCGATGTCAAGCGCGTCGGGGGGCGGGCCGCGGCCCGGTCAGCAGGCGGGCGGAGCGTTCACGGGCCCGTTCGGGGGCGGCCAGGGGGCGTGCTCCAGCCGGGAGCCGGCGCTCCGGATGGGTCACGGCGAGGGCGGCGGCGAGGCCGACCAGCGCGCCGACGAAGGTGTCCACGACCCGCTCGGCGGTCAGCGCCCGGGTCCTGGAAGCCGGCGAACTCGGTGATGGGCAACGCCATCGGGGGCACGCAGCCGCCGCCGAGCCGGTAGTCGCGGCTGATCAGCGCCTCGGCTCCGAGAGCGCAGGCGAGGCAGCACGGCACGAGCGCCGCCGGGCCGAGGTGGGCGAGGGGGGCGAGGGCGGCGAAGACGAGCGCCCCGGCGAGGTTGCCGACGACGCGCCGCACGGACGGCCCGGCGCCGGCCGGCCTGGTAGAGGGCCGCGGCGGTGGCCGGCGCCCGGTACGGGCGGCCGATGCCCTGGGCCAGGGAGGCGTATCCGGCGAGGGCACAGCGCAGGGCGGCGCGGAAACTTCTCTACTGGCCTCACGCCAGTGAAGGAATCGCGCTCCGCCGAGCGCTCCCCGCGTACACCCTTGCGCTCGCGTGCGCGCCGCCCGGACCGGGCATTCCTTGACCGACCGTCGAGCGGGGAGGTGCGGGTGCACGGACCGGCCGCGTCGGGCTGGCTGCTGGTCGCACTGTGCGCGGCGACCGGCGCCTACTGTCTGCTGCGCCTGCGCAGCGGTGTCGAGGAGCAGCGCCGTACCGCCGGGGACGAGGCGCTGATGGGCTTCGGGATGGCCGCGATGGCCGTACCGGCCGCCGTCTACACGCCCCCCGCGTGGGCCTGGCCCCTGTACGCCGCGGTCTTCGGCGCGGCGGCGCTGCGCGCCCTGTGGGCGGCCCGCACGGACACCCACCACCTGCACCACCTGGTGGGCGCCGCGGCCATGGTCTACATGGCGCTGGCGATGGCCGGCCGGCCCGCCGCCGGCCCGGGACACGGGCACGGGGGCTCCGGACTCCCGGCGGTGACCGGATTGCTGCTGCTCTACTTCACCGGATACGTCCTGCTGAGCGGGGCCCGGCTGATCCCGGTGCCCGCCGTTGCGGGCGGCCCGCGGCCGGCCGGCTGGGGCGACCGGCCCGAACTGGCGCGGGCCTGCCGCCTGTCGATGGGCATCGCCATGGTCGCGATGCTGATCACGCTCTGAACACCCGCCCCGCCGGCCGCCGCATGGCGCGCCGTCATGTGGTGCGCCATCACGCGATGCGTCATCCCGCGGTGCCCGAAACCGTAATCTGCGTCACTTTGCCGACCGTACCCGTACCTCTGAGTAGTCTGCCGCTCCTAGGCTGCTCCCATGATGGTCCCCGCGGCCCTGCTGCTGCTCGCCGCCCTGACCGCCGTCCTGGCCCCGCGGCTGCTCGCCCGGGCCGACTGGCCGGACCGCGAACCGGTGGTGGCCCTGTGGGTGTGGCAGTGCGTGGTGGCGGGCGTGCTGCTGTGCTGCGCGCTGTCGATGACGCTCAGCGCGGCGGCGGCCTGGCAGGCGGTGCGCGGCCATCTGTTCGCTCCGGCACCGGTCGCGGTCGTCGAGGCGTACGCGCTGGGCGCGGCGGTCCCCTGGGCGGCGGCGACCGCGCTGACGCTCGCGTGCGGCGCGGCGTGGAGCGCGGCGATGCTGGTCCGGGAGGTCGTACGGGCCCGGGCGCTGCGCCGGCGACGGCGGGCCGAACTGCTGGTGCGGGCCCCGCTGCTGCCCGGTGAGGAGCCCGCCGACGGCGAGCTGGTCGTCCTGGAGAGCGACCGGCCGGACGCCTGGTGGCTGCCCGGTGCGGCGCCCCGGCTGGTCGTCACCACCGCCGCGCTGCGCCGTCTGACGGGGCGGCGGCTGGAGGCGGTCCTCGCGCACGAACAGGGCCACGCTCGCGCCCGGCACGACTGGCTGCTGTACTGCTCTGCCGCGCTGGCGGGCGGATTCCCGCAGGTGCCGGTGTTCGCCGCGTTCCGCGACGAGATGCACCGGCTGGTGGAGCTCGCCGCGGACGACATGGCCTCCCGCCGCTTCGGGCGGCTCACCACGGCCCTGGCACTGGTGGAACTCAACGAGGGCCGGGGCGCGTTCGGCCCCGCCCCGGCGGGGCACGCGCAGGTGCCCCAGCGGGTCCGGCGGCTGCTCACTCCCCCGGCCCGGCTGACCGCGGCCCGCCGGCTGCGGCTGTCGGCAGCGGCGGCCCTGGTGCCGGTGGTGCCGGTGCTGGTGGCCTTGGTTCCGGCGCTGCGGGCGCTGGGCTAGCCGACTCGGGCGCCCGGCCGACCGACTGCGCGTGCCGGGCAGGCCGGCCTCGGGCGCCGGGCCGGCCGGCTTCGGGTTTCCGGGCAGGCCGGCCTCGGGCGTCGGTTGACCAACCGCGGGCGCCGGGCCGGCCGCCCTGTCGGTGCGTGGCCGGGGCGCAACTTCCTGGCAATCGGGCGTTCATATCAAGCCTTCTTGCGGCCCCACACGCTCGGACATTGGCCTCGTACCCCAAGAGTCGGTAAAGATCGCACCATGCACTACCCGCGCGTCGACTCCCCGCCCCGTCCGCCCGAGCACCGCGCCACCACCCGCGCCGCTGTCCCCCTGGCGTCGGCCTCGCTGCTGCTGCTCGTCCTGGTCACCGCCGGATGGCAGCCCTTGATGGCGCTGGACCGCCAGGTCTCCCGGACCGCCCACGGCTGGGCGGTCGCGGAGTCCGGGTTCACCCAGGCGTGCCGGATCCTCTCGGACTGGGTCTGGGACCCGCAGACCATGCGCATCCTGTGCGCGGGGGCGGTGGTGTGGCTGGTGGTGCGGCGCTCGGCGTGGTGGACGGCGGTGTGGCTGGTGGTCACCGTCGCGGTCGGCACCGGCGTGCAGCAACTGATGAAGGCCGTGGTCGGCCGGGAGCGTCCGGTGTGGCCGGACCCCGTCGACACCGCCCACTACGCGGCCTTCCCGTCCGGCCACGCCATGACCGCCACGGTCGTCCTGGGCCTGCTGCTGTGGCTCCTGCACCGCCACGGCGTCGGCCGCGCCGCGTTCCGCACGGTGCTCGCCGTGGCCGTGGTCTCGGTGGCGGGCGTCGGCCTGACCCGGGTCTGGCTCGGCGTGCACTGGCCGACGGACGTGGTCGGCGGCTGGCTGCTCGGGGCTGCGGTGGTGGCCGTGGCGGTCACGGTCCACGAACGCCACGGCCCCTGACGGCCGATGCGCGCACCGGCCCGCTCGGGCCCGGGCAGTCCCTGCCGGAAACCGCCCACCCCGGACGATCCCCCGTGTCGCCCGGGGCAGGACGGCAGTGCCGGCACCGGCGTGCAGGGGCCGGTCCGGACGCGCTGAGTATAGTTGGCCGGGAGCCAGTCAACGCAGGAGTTCCAGCATGACCCCCCGTAGCGCCTCGGTCAATGAAGAGTTGCGGCGGCGTTCCCGGGAGCGGCTGCTGCAGGCGGCGGTCGAGCTGGTGAGCGAGCGGGGGTACGAGGCGACGACGCTCGCGGACATCGCCGACCGGGCCGGATCGGCGCGCGGACTGGTGTCGTACTACTTCCCCGGCAAGCGCCAGCTGGTGCAGTCCGCCGTGCACCGGCTGATGCACCGCACCCTGGAGGAGGCGCTGGAGCGCGAACCGCGCACCGAGGACGGCCGGGAGCGGATGGCGCGGACCATCGACGCGGTCCTGGGGCTGGCCCGGGACCGCACCGTGCTGATGCGCCAGCACATGGCCGGGCTGCTGGACACCGAGGGGTTCGTGCAATGCCCGGAGCAGCAGCGGCTGGCCGAGCTGCTGCGGGACACCGTCGCCCGGCACGGCTCGTGCGACACCGGGACCGGCTATCCGATGCTGCGCGCCCTGCTCATGGGCTCGGTCTACGCGCTGGTGCTGCCGAACGCGGGGATGCCGGTCGCCCCGCTGCGCGCCGAGCTGTTCCGGCGCTACCGCCTCGACTGGGAGCTGGGGGTCCCGCCGGGCACCGAGGCACCCGGCGGGACCGGCGACACGGATGTCTCCCGCTTCTTCGCGACCGGGGAGGCGGCCCGTGCGCCGGTGCCGCCCGCCGGTGACCAGCCGGCGTCGGAGCCGACGTAGCCCGGAAGGGCGGGACGCGGTGAGCGGCCCCCCGCGTGCCCCAGGTGTCCGAGCACACTCCATCCGGTGGGACACGCCTTCCGTTCCGCGCCCCGCGCCCTGTCAGCGCGGCCCCGGCGGTGCCATGCTGGAGCCATCAGCGATCTCCCGTGACGCGCCGGACGATCCCCGGTGTCCCGCCGGACGATCCCCGGTGATCCACCGGACGAAGGAGTTCCGCCGTGCTGCGTGTCGCCGTCGTCGGCTCCGGGCCGAGCGGGGTCTACTCCGCCCAGACCCTCGTCCAGCAGGACCCCACCGCGCTCGTGGACGTCCTGGACCGCCTGCCCTGTCCGTACGGGCTGGTGCGCTACGGCGTGGCGCCCGACCACGAGAAGATCAAGTCGCTGCAGGACACCCTGCGGACGGTGCTGGAGCACGAGCGGGTGCGCTTCCTCGGCGGGGTGCAGGTCGGCGCCGGCGGGGTGCCGGCCGCCCGGCTGCGGGAGCTGTACCACGCGGTGGTGTACTGCGTCGGCGCCGCCACCGACCGCCACCTCGGGATTCCCGGCGAGGACCTGCCGGGGAGCTTCTCGGCGACCGAGTTCGTGTCCTGGTACAGCGCCCATCCGGACGTCACGGCGGACGATTTCGTGCTCGGCGCGCGGTCGGCCGTGGTCATCGGCGTGGGCAACGTCGCCGTGGACGTCACCAGGATCCTGGTGCGCGGCGCGGCCGAGCTCAGTTCCACCGACATGCCGCAGGCGGCACTGACCGCGCTGACGGCCAGCCGGGTGAGCACCGTCCACATGGTGGGGCGGCGCGGGCCGTCGCAGGCCCGCTTCACCACCAAGGAGCTGCGTGAGCTGGGCGCCCTGCCGGGTGCCGAGGTGCGGGTGGACGCGGCGGAGCTGGCGCTGGACCCGGCGTACGTCGACCCGTCCGCGCTGCCGGCCGTGCCGCGCCGCAACGTGGAGGTCCTGCGCGGCTGGGCCGCCGGACCGCCGCAGGGCCTGCCGCGCGCGATCCGGCTGCGGTTCTTCCTGCGCCCGGTGGAGGTGCTGGCGGACGGCGGGCGGGTCGGTGCGGTGCGCTTCGAGCGGACGGTGCCGGACGGGCGGGGCGGGGTGACGGGGACGGGCCGCTACGAGGACGTCGAGGCCCGGCTGGTGCTGCGGTCGGTGGGCTACCGCGGAGTGCCCCTGGAGGGACTGCCGTTCGACCCGGCGACCGGCACCGTGCCGCATCTGGCCGGGCGTGTGGTGCGCGGCGGCGTCGTCGCCCCGGGCGAGTACGTGGCGGGCTGGATCAAGCGCGGCCCCACGGGCGTCATCGGCACCAACCGCCCGTGCGCCAAGGAGACGGTGCTGTCGCTGCTGGAGGATGCCGCCGTCCTGGTCCGCAAGGACGTCCCGGCCGATCCGCTCACGGCGCTGCGGGCAGAGGGCGCCGAGCCGGTCGAGTGGTCGGGCTGGCGGGCCATCGAGCGGGCGGAGGCGGCGCTCGGGGCCTCCCTCGGGCGCGGTGTGGTCAAACTGCCGGACTGGGACTCCCTGCGGGCGGCCGCGCGCGGCGCGGCGTCGTAGCGGGGCCGCGTCCCGGGCGGGTGGCCGCGACACACGACGGCAGCACACCGGATATCGGCAAACGGTTCAACCGGCATACGGTCTCCGGCTGTTCGGATCTTCCCGTCCGCCCGCCGCTCTGGAGTGCCCAGGGCGACGGCCGCGTCCGTCCATCCCGTCGACGCGGTCCCGCCCGTACGGCAGTCGGCCGCCTTCGGGGTGCAGCACGTGCTCGCGATGCACGCGGGCGCGGTGGTGGCGGCGATCCCGGCGCCGGTGCTGGGCGGCGCGGGGCCGGTGATGTTCGGGACGGTCGGGGCGAGCGGTCCGAGGACGCTGGCCGACGTCGGCTTCCGGGGCAGCCACAACCTCACCGTGGTGGCCGTGCCGGTGGCGGTGGGCGTGCTGCCGGCTGGGTGCCGACGGTCTACGACCGGTTCCCGGACTGGTCCCGGACCGTCCTGCACAACGGCATCAGCGCGGGCTGCCTCACCGCGGTCGTACCCGACCTGTTCTTCCACCGCCTTCCCGCGCGGGGCGGTTCAGCCGGCCACGCCGAGGCGGGTGCTCTGCCGGTCGGCGGCGGCGAGCAGGGCGCCGAGAAGTCCCGGGAAGAGAGCGTCCAGGTCGTCCCGGCGCAGGCCGTTCATCTTGGCCGTGCCCCGGTAGACCTGCCGGATCACGCCGCTCTCGCGCAGCACCCGGAAGTGGTGCGTGGTGGTGGACTTGGTGACCGGCAGGTCGAAGTGCGAACAGGATAGCTCGTCGCCGCTCCCGGCGGCGAGCTCACGCACGATCCGCAGCCGCATCGGGTCGGAGAGCGCGTGCAGCACGCCTTCCAGCCGGATCTCCTCACGCGTCGGATGCGGCAGGGCACGGCTGCTGGTGGCGGGGGCGGCGGGCGTCACGGCGGCTCCACTTCGTCCGGAGGATGCCCCCATCGTACGAGCACGGTACGAGGACCTTCGTAGTTTGACACTCACCGTACTACGACAGCTATCGTACGAGTCGACCACCGTCCCGTGACGAATGGAGTCCGCCGTGAGTGCGCTCTTCGAGCCTCGCACCCTGCGCGAAGTGACGATCCCCAACCGGGTGTGGATGGCACCCATGTGCCAGTACTCGGCGGCTCCGGAGGGACCGGAGGCGGGCGTGCCCACCGACTGGCACTTCGCGCACTACGCCGCCCGGGCGGCCGGCGGCACCGGGCTGATCGTCGTCGAGGCGACGGGGGTGAGCCCGCAGGGGCGCATCTCCCCGCAGGACCTCGGCCTGTGGAACGACACGCAGGCGGAGGCGTTCCGCCGGATCACGCGGTTCCTCACCGCCCAGGGGACCGTGCCGGCGATCCAGCTCGCGCACGCCGGGCGCAAGGCGTCGACCGGGCAGCCGTGGAAGGGCGGGGCGCCGGTCGGGCCGGAGGCGCACGGGTGGCAGCCGGTGGCGCCCAGCGCGGTGGCGTTCGACGAACGGCATCCGGTGCCGGACGAGCTGACGGTCGCGCAGATCGCGGAAATCACCGACCAGTTCGCGCAGGCGGCGCGGCGGGCGCTGGCGGCCGGGTTCGACGTCGTGGAGGTGCACGGCGCACACGGCTACCTCATCAACGAGTTCCTCTCCCCGCACTCCAACCACCGCACCGACGCCTACGGCGGCTCCTACGAGAACCGGACCCGCTTCGCCCTCGAAGTCGTCGACGCCGTACGGGAGGTGTGGCCGGACGACAAGCCGCTGTTCTTCCGCGTCTCGGCGACGGAGTGGCTGGAGGACGGCGGCTGGAGCGCGGACGACACGGTCCGCCTCGCCCGGGATCTCCAGGCCCACGGCGTGGACCTCCTGGACGTCTCCAGCGGCGGCAACGCCTCCGGCGTCCGCATCCCGGCGGAACCCGGCTACCAGGTCCCCTTCGCGGCCCGCGTCAAGGCCGAGACCTCGCTCCCGGTCGCCGCGGTCGGCCTGATCACCGAGGCCGGGCAGGCGGAAAAGATCATCACCAACGGCGAGGCGGACGCGGTCCTGCTCGGCCGCGAGCTGCTGCGCAGCCCCTCGTGGGCCCGGCGCGCGGCACGCGAGCTGGGCGGCGAGGTCCGGGTGCCGGAGCAGTACCACCGGTCGGTGTGAGCGAGCACCGGCTTCTGGGAGCCGCTCAGCGCCCCAGCCGCACGACCGCCCGCTCGATCCGCGGCAGCGCCCGTTGCCCGGTGACCGCCAGGGCGATGGCCGCCACGACGCCCGCCCAGGCGACCGGGCCGAGCGGGGTGCAGCCGAGGGCCTGGCTGACCCCGGGGGTCTCGACCACGGCGACCAGGGCCACGGCCGAGCCGAGGACCGTCAGGCGGACCAGAGGGCTCGCGCGGCGGTCGGCGAGGGTCTGGGCGAGCTGCGTGCCGACCACCGCGCACAGGGCCATCGTCGTGGTGCGCCGCGCCGTCCCCGGGGTGGAGCGGCCGATCAGCCAGGCCGCGACCGCGCCCAGGCAGGTGGTCAGCGCGCGGTGCCGGATCTGCCGCATGAGCGGCGTGCCCAGCAGCGTCGCACCGAGCGGCCCGCTGCCCGCGCTCGCCTCCTCGCGCACGTCCTGCTGCGGGGTGACCGCCACCGCCATCGCCGGGAACAGGTCCGTGAACAGGTTCACCAGCAGCATCTGACGGGTCGACAGCGGCGAGGCACCGCCCAGCAGGCTGCCGACGATCCCGAAGCCGACCTCGCCCGCGTTGCCGCCGATCAGGATGGCGACGGCGTCGGCGACGCTGTGCCACAGGGCGCGCCCCTCGGAGACCGCCTCGATCAGGACCGTCATGTCGCCGTTGGTGAGCACCAGGTCGGCGGCGTTGCGGGCGGCCGCCGAACCACGGGCGCTGATGCCCACGCCGATGTCGGCGGCGCGGATGGCGGCCGCGTCGTTGGCACCGTCGCCGACCATGCCGACCACCCGGCCGGAGTCCATCAGTGCCTCGATGACCTGGAGCTTCTGCTCGGGCGCCACCCGGGCGACCACGCCGACGTCGTGCAGCATGCGGGCGCGCTCGGAGCGGTCGGCGGCGGCCAGCTCCTCGCCGGTGACCACGATGGTGTCCTCGGGCCAGCCCAGCTGGACGGCGATCGCGCGGGCGGTCTGCGGGTGGTCGCCGGTGAGCATGACCGGGCGTACGCCCGCCTCGCGCAGGCCGTGCACGAGCGCGGTGGACGACTCCCGCGGCACGTCGGCCAGCGCGAGCAGCCCCAGGAACTCCAGCCCGTCCAGCGGCTCTTCGCCGACCTGCGCGTCCTTCTCCCCCTCGGCCAGCCGGCGTTGTGCCACCGCCAGCACCCGCAGGCCGTCGGCGGCCAGCTCGTGGGCCTGGTCGTGAGCGTGGGCGGGCAGGTCGCGGCAGGCCGGCAGCACGATCTCCGGCGCGCCCTTGACCACGAACATCCGCCGGCCGTCGCCCGCGTGGCCCACGGCACCGGCGTAGCCGCGGCCCGCCTCGAACGGCCGGCCCTCGGTCTGCACCCACTCGGCGTCCCGCCCGGCCGCGGCCAGCACGGCCTCGTCGGTGGCGTGCACCGGCTTGTCGGGGCCCTCCTCCGGCTGCGGGCAGGCCCGCACCGCCACCAGCATGGTCGTGCTGTCCGCGGCCTCCTGCGGGGTACGGACCGTGCCCCGCGCGTCGGTCGCGCGCACCAGGCGGAGCTGGTTCTCGGTGAGGGTGCCGGTCTTGTCGAAGCAGACCGTGTCCATCCGGCCGAGCGCCTCCAGCGTGCGCGGCGCCCGTACCAGGACGCCCCGCCGGCTGAGCCGGCGGGCGGCCGCCAGCTGCGCCACCGTGGCGACCAGCGGCAGCCCCTCGGGAACGGCGGCCACCGCGACCGCCACGCCGCCGCTGACGGCCTCCCGGATCGGTGTACCGTGCAGCAGCGACAGGCCGGTCACCGCGGCGCCACCCGCCATCGTCAACGGCAGCGCCTTGCTGGTGAGTTCCTGCAGCCGGGCCTGCACGCCCGCGGCCGGGGGCTTGCGGGCGGCGAGATGGACGGCCCGGGCCGCCTCGGTCCGCTCCCCCGTCTCCACCACCACGGCCCGCGCCTGCCCGGCGACGACGGTCGTGCCCTCGAACACCATGCAGCGGCGGTCGGCGACGGCGGCGCTCGGCGTGGGCTCGGTCTGCTTGCCGGCCGGCAGGGACTCGCCGGTCAGCGCCGACTCGTCCACCTCCAGACCGTCCTCCCACACCAGGCGCGCGTCGGCCGGTACCACGTCGTCGGCCTTGAGCTCGATGACATCGCCGGGGTGCAGCCGGGTGGCGTCCACGGTGCGCGCGCCGGCCGCGTCGGGGTCGGTGAGGCGGGCCTTCTGCTTCTGCTCGGCGACCAGTCCGGACAGCGCCCGTTCGGCCCGCAGCCGCTGCACACCGCCGACCAGCGCGTTCAGGTCCAGAGCCCCCACCACCAGCAGCGCGTCCACCATGGAGCCGAGGATCGCCGACGCGGCCGAGCCGACCGCCAGTACGGGCGTGAGCGGATCGTCCAGTTCGCCGCGGACGGCCCGGCCCAGCTGCACCGTCCAGCGGACCGGCGCCATGCCCGGGGCGCGCACGACGGTGCGCGCCGCCCCGCGGATCCGGCCGGTGGCCGCGGCGACGGCCGTCGGCCGCTCCTCGGTCCGGCGGTCCAGGCGTGCGCGGACGTCGTTCACCTTCAGGGCGTGCCAGGGCACCCGCGGCCGGGGCTGCGGCGCCCGGGCCATCGCCACCGCGAGGGCCGTGCGCGCGCCGCCCAGCAGGGCGAGGGCCGCGCCGATGTCGACGGGCGCGTGCCGCAGGCCGACCAGCGGGATCCCGGTGCCGCGCCCCGACTCGCCGACGGCGACCAGCAGCCCGGACAGAGCGGCTCCGGACCGGGCCAGGACCTGCGAGCGCCGCCCGACCCCACGGGCCGCGGGCACCGCCCTGAGCAGCCGCCACAGGTCGGCCAGCCCGCCCGGCGCGACCAGGTCGGCGCCCCAGGCGACGGCGGAGTCCCCGTCGGCGAGCGCGACGGCCACGTCCCCGGCGAGCAGCCCGGCCAGCGCCCCGGTGTCGTCCGAGGAGGACGGCCGGGCCACCGTGATGACGCCGCCGCGGCCGCGCAGCCCCTCGACCACCTCGTCGGGTGCCCGGTCGGCGGCGACGATGTGGTCCGCGAGGGCGGTGAACTCGCCGAGCGCGGGATCGGCCACCACCACGACGCGCAGCCCGGCGCGGCGCGCCGCGTCCAGGACGGCCTCCGCCCACGGGTCGGCGCTGCCGTCCGCGCTGTGCAGGGCGCTGGGGTGCAGGAAGACCGTACCGGCCGTCTCCAGCTGCCGCAGCCGCTCCATGTTGCGCACCAGCACTCCGATGCGGGCCAGCGCGCAGCCGAGCACCGCGTGGAAGGCGGCGGGGCCGTAGCGGGCGGCCTTCGGGGAGCCCGCGAGGAGGGCCTCGGCCGCCTCGGCGCCGCTGTGCTTGACGAGCAGGGTCGCGGCGGCGCCCAGCACACTGCCGGTCTCGGCGTGGACGGCGTACTCCTGGGCCGGGGAGGTGCGCAGCGGCGGGCGCGGGAAGCGGTGGGCGGCCACGTCGTCCCGTCCGGGCCGGCACACCCGGTCGTGCACGGTGTCGAACGCGGCGGCGCGGGCCAGCGCCTCCGCGAGCTGGAGGGAGCGCAGCACGCCGTCGAGCACCAGGGAGGTGGGGGTCTGCCCGGCGCCGTGGGTGGCCGCGTTGGCGACCGCGAGGACGAGGTCCGTGCGGGAGGGGCCGAGGCGGGAGCGCAGCCAGCCGCGGAAGCGGGGGTTCTCGCGCAGCAGGGTCACGGCCGCGGTCACGTACCGGGGCGTTGCCGGCAGCCCCAGCCGCGATCCGGTGACGGCGGCGGCGATGCCCGCCGCGTCGGCCACGATCGCCGCCGAGACGGTCCGCACCTCGGCCGGGTCACCCGGGTGCGCGAACTCCTCGACCGCGTCGTCGGCGGGGGCCAGTCCGTGCCGGTCGGCGAGTTCCTCGGCCCGCTCCAGCACCCGGTCGGTCAGGGCGGCCTCGCTCGCGGCGACCACCAGCCGGGCCAGACCGCCGTCCCAGTAGGCGTAGGCCACGTCCGGGTGTTCGGCGAGGGCCTCCGCCATCCGCCGCGCCGCCCGCGCGGTGGCACCCGCCCGCTGCGCCTGGTCCGCCTGCACCGGTTCGGCGGCGGCCCGCAGCACGAGGTGCACCCGGCGGCCGGCCCGCCAGTGGCGCCCCGCGCCGGGCAGCGCGCCGCGCGCCACCCGTGACACCCGCACCATGGCGTCCGCGCCG
>NZ_JBHMCY010000121.1:0-12661 GCF_042430725.1 Streptomyces cinereospinus
CGGCGGCGGCCGGCGCCTCGCCCCCAGCTCTGCGACGTCAACCGGCTGGAGGCGACGGGCGCGGCGGCCGCCGTCAGCCGGAGCGCCGCCCTGTACCGGCCTCGGGTCGTGACGCCGCGCCCGGAGCCGGCCGGGCGACGTCCTCGACGGGGTCGTGGGAGCGGCGCCTGGCGATCACCGCGCACACCATCAGCTGCATCTGGTGGAAGAGCATCAGCGGCAGCACGGCCAGCGATGCCTGCGGACCGAACAGCACGCTCGCCATGGGCAGGCCGGACGCCAGCGACTTCTTCGACCCGGCGAACTGGATGGCGATGCGGTCCTCCCGGCCGAAGCCGAGGACCTTGGCGCCGTACCAGGTCAGGGCGAGCATCACGGCGAGCAGCACCGCCTCCACGGCGAGCAGCCCGGCCAGCCGGGCGGGGCCGGCCCGCTGCCAGACGCCGTGCACCATGCCCTCGCTGAACGCGGTGTAGACGACGAGCAGGATCGAGCCGCGGTCGGCGTGGCCGAGGACCTTCTTGTGGCGGGCGACGAAGCCGCCCATCCAGCGCCGCAGCAGCTGCCCGGCGAGGAACGGCACCAGCAGGTGCAGCACGATCCTGCCGATCGCGCCGGCCTGGAACCCGCCCGTGCCGCCGCCCAGCAGCGACGCCGCGAGCAGCGGGGTGAGCACGATGCCCGCCAGGGAGGAGAAGGAGCCGGCGCAGATCGCGGCGGGCACGTTGCCGCGGGCGATCGAGGTGAAGGCGATCGAGGACTGGACGGTCGACGGCACGAGGGTGAGGAAGAGCAGGCCGGCCCACAGGGAGTGGGTCAGGACCACCGGGACCAGCCCGCGGGCGGCCAGGCCGAGCAGCGGGAAGACGACGAAGGTACAGGCCAGCACGGTGACGTGGAGCCGCCAGTGCCGCAGTCCGTCCAGCGCCTCGCGGGTGGACAGCCGGGCGCCGTAGAGGAGGAACAGGAACGCGATCGCCGCGGTGGAGGCGCCGGAGGCCACGTCGGCGACGGCGCCCCGGGCCGGGAGCAGCGCCGCGAGACCCACCGTCGCGAGCAGCAGCAGGACGTACGGGTCGATCGGCAGCCAGGACGGCCGGCGCAGGCGTTTCACGGTGCTCCACGTGCTCGGACAGGCGCTCGGGACAGTTGCCCGGGACGCTTGCTCGGAACCCCTTCGCCCACGAGCTCGGCTCTCGGGCCGGTACGGGGACACGGGTTCCCCGTTCCATCCTGCTCCCTCACCCACCGATCGGGAATCCCGCACACCACTCTCACCGTCATCACGTTCCGCGATAGCCTGAGGCCGTGTACGACCCCGTCCACCTGCGCACCTTCCTGGCCGTCGTGCAGACGCTGAGCTTCACGCAGGCCGCCCGGCGGCTGGGGCTGCGCCAGTCGACGGTCAGCCAGCACGTCCGGCGGCTGGAGGACGCCACCGGGCGCCGGCTGTTCAGCCGGGACACGCACTCGGTGGAGCTGACGGAGGACGGCGAGGCGATGCTCGGCTTCGCGCGCCGGATCCTGGAGGTGCACGAGCAGGCCACGGCGTTCTTCACCGGCACCCGGCTGCGCGGGCGGCTGCGCTTCGGGGCCTCGGAGGACTTCGTGCTCACCCGGCTCCCGGAGATCCTCGAGGGCTTCCGGCACGACCACCCCGAGGTCGACCTGGAGCTGACCGTGGAGCTGTCCGGCACCCTGCACGAGCAGCTGGCGGCCGGGAAGCTGGACCTGGTCCTGGCCAAGCGGCGCCCGCAGGACCCGCGCGGTGAGCTGGTGTGGCACGACCGCCTCGTGTGGATCGGCGCGGAGCGCCTGCGCCTGGACCCCGACCGCCCGGTCCCGCTGATCGTCTATCCCCCGCCGGGCATCACCCGGGCCCTGGCCCTGGAGGCGCTCCAGCGCCAGGGCCGCGCCTGGCGGGTGGCCTGCACCAGCGGCAGCCTCAACGGGCTGATCGCCGCCGCCCGCGCGGGCCTGGGTGTGATGGCCCACTCCCGGGGCTTCGTCCCGCCGGGCCTGGTCCGCGTCCCGGACCGCTTCGGCCTGCCCGAACTCGGCCAGGTCGACTTCGTCCTGGTCCACGGCCGGCGCCCGGCCGCCGCGCAGGGCCCGGCGGACGCCCTGGCGGCGGCGATCCTCGCGGCGGGCGACCGGCTGCACCGGCACTAGCGAGTGCCGCGGGGGGCGCACGCCGGTGGCCGGGTGGTACGGATTCCATGGAGATTGCGGTGCCGCAACTTGCTCCACCGTCAGGAACCTGTCCGGTTCTTCTCCATGTGCGCGCATTTCCCCCCACTGGCCAGTGCCGGTCCGAGGGCCGCGCCGCGTGCGCGCCCCTCCCGCCATGACGGACCGTGAGGTAGCTTGCACGGCCTGTGCGGACGTCACAGGGGGCCGTCACAGAGAGCGAGGAACGGATTGCGCGAGTTCACCAGTCCTCCGGTGGCGGCGACACCCCCGGTGGGCGGTCTGGCCGACGTCGTCTTCGAGCACGCCCAGGACGACCCGCTGCACGTCGCGCTCGGCCGCAAGGACGACGCCGGGTACTGGCGGGACGTGACCGCCGCCGAGTTCCGGGACGAGGTGCTCGCCCTCGCCAAGGGCCTGCTCGCCGAGGGCGTCCGGTTCGGCGACCGGGTCGCCGTCATGTCCCGCACCCGCTACGAGTGGACGCTGTTCGACTTCGCGCTGTGGGCGATCGGCGCCCAGGTGGTGCCGGTCTACCCGACCTCCTCGGCCGAGCAGTGCTACTGGATCCTGTACGACGCCGAGGTGACGGCCGCGATCGTGGAGCACGAGGACCACGCGATGACCGTCGCCACCGTCATCGACCGGCTGCCGCGGCTGCGCCGGCTGTGGCAGCTGGACACGGGCGCGGTCCGGGAGCTGTACGACGCCGGCGCCCACCTCGACGACGAGGTGGTGCACCGGCTCCGCACGGCCGTCACCCCCGACACGGTCGCGACGGTCATCTACACCTCCGGCACCACCGGCCGCCCCCAGGGCTGCGTCCTGTCGCACGGCAACTTCATGTACGAGGCGGACACCGTCGTCGCCCGCTGGGAGCCGGTGTTCCACTCCCGCAGGGGCGACGAGGCGGCGACCCTGCTCTTTCTGCCGCTCGCGCACGTGTTCGGCCGGATGGTGGAGGTCGCCGCGGTCCGCGGCAAGGTCCGCCTCGGCCACCAGCCGCAGCTCAACGCGGCCGCCCTGCTGCCCGACCTGGCCGCCTTCCGGCCGACCTTCGTCCTGGCCGTGCCCTACGTCTTCGAGAAGGTCTTCACCGCGGCCCGCCGCAGGGCCGAGCGGGAGGGCAGGGCGGGCCCCTTCGAGAAGGCCGTCGACATCGCCGTGCGGTACGCGGAGGCGGTGGAGGCCAAGGCGTGGGGCGTCGGGCCCGGCCCGTCGGCGGGGCTGCGTATGCAGCACCAGCTGTTCGACAGGCTCGTCTACACCAAGGTGCGCCAGGCGATGGGCGGCCGGGTGCGGCACGCCATGTCCGGCGGCTCCGCCATGGACCGGCGGCTCGGCCTGTTCTTCGCGGGCGCGGGCGTGCAGATCTACGAGGGGTACGGCCTGACCGAGTCCACGGCGGCCGCCACGGCCAACCCGCCCGAGCGCACCCGCTACGGCACGGTCGGACAGCCCGTCCCCGGCGTCGCCGTGCACATCGCGGACGACGGCGAGATCTGGCTGCGCGGCCCCAACGTCTTCCAGGGCTACCTGAACAACCCCAAGGCCACCGAGGAGGCGCTGCGCGACGGCTGGCTGGCCACCGGCGACCTGGGCGCCCTGGACGGGGACGGCTACCTCACCATCACCGGCCGCAAGAAGGAGATCCTCGTCACCTCGGGCGGCAAGAGCGTGGCACCGGGGCTGCTGGAGGAACGCGTCCGGGACCACCCGCTCATCGCCCAGTGCCTCCTCGTCGGCAACGACCGCCCCTTCGTCGCCGCCCTGGTCACCCTGGACCGGGAGGCCGTCGACCACTGGCTGCACATGCGCGACAAGCCCCGGCCGGCCGCCGCCGAGCTGGTGCGCGACCCGGATCTGGAGACCGAGGTGCGGCGCGCGGTGGTCGCCGCCAACACGCTCGTCTCGCAGGCCGAGTCGATCCGCACCTTCCGCATCCTGGCGCAGCCGTTCACCGAGGAGCACGGGCTGCTGACCCCGTCGCTGAAGCTGAAGCGCAGCGCGATCGAGCGCGCGTACGCCTCGGAGGTCGAGGCGCTGTACCGGACGTGAGGCGGCTTTCCGGCCCTTTTCCGCGTCCGGAATGCATCCGGGCCCGTGATCGTTGACGATGTGCGTACCACCTTGACGACAACCGAAGGATCAAGAGCTCGTGAGCAGCAAGGTCCCCCCGATCATCCTCAACAACGGCGTCGAGATGCCGCAGCTGGGTTTCGGCGTCTGGCAGGTGCCGGACGACGAGGCGGAGCAGGCGGTCGCCACGGCGCTGGAGGCCGGGTACCGCAGCATCGACACAGCGGCGATCTACGGCAACGAAGAGGGCACCGGCAAGGCCCTCGCCGCCTCCGGCCTCCCCCGCGAGGAGCTCTTCGTCACCACCAAGCTCTGGAACAGCGACCAGGGGTACGACACCACCCTGCGCGCTTTCGACGTCTCCCTCGGCAAGCTCGGCCTGGACTACGTGGACCTGTACCTGATCCACTGGCCGGTCCCGTCGAAGGACCAGTACGTCGACACCTACAAGGCGTTCGAGAAACTGCACGCGGAGGGCCGGATCAAGGCGATCGGCGTCTCCAACTTCCTGCCGGAGCACCTGCGGCGGCTGATCGGCGAGACGTCGGTGGTCCCGGCCGTCAACCAGATCGAGCTGCACCCGCACCTGCAGCAGCACGCCGCCCGGGAGTTCCACGCGGAGCGGGGCATCGCCACCGAGGCCTGGTCGCCGCTCGGTCAGGGCAAGGGCCTGCTGGAGGTCCCGGCGATCGTCGCCATCGCGCGGAAGCACGGCCGCACGCCCGCCCAGGTCGTGCTGCGCTGGCACCTCCAGCTGGGCAACGTGGTGATCCCCAAGTCCGTGACGCCGTCGCGGATCAGGGAGAACATCGACGTCTTCGACTTCACCCTGGACACCGAGGACCTCGCGGCGATCAGCGCCCTCAACGAGGACCGCCGGCTGGGCCCGGACCCGGCTGCGTTCGACATCGCCTGACCTGCCGGGACACGCGTACGGGCGCCCCGGGACCGATCGGTCCCGGGGCGCCCGTACGCGCTCACAGCGCCCTGCTCGCCGTGTGCACCGTGTGGGCCGCCAGCAGGAACAGGTCCGGGCGGTGGTGCACGCTCGCCCGGTCGTCCGGGTCGACGAGACGGTCGAGGGCGGCGCGGTCGGTCGGGTCCAGCCGGTCGGCGAGCGCCGCACGGACCCGGGAGAGGGTGGCCGCGACGTAGGCGCGGGCCCGGCCGGGGGCGGGCGCGGGCAGGTCGAGCAGGAAGCTGCGGCTGCGGGGGCGGGTCAGGCCCGCGGCGGTCAGCAGCGCCAGCCAGTCCTCCGTCTCGTCCACAGTGCCGGGCAGCGACGCGCGCATCTCGGCGAACCACTCCTCCTCCAGCGCGTTCAGGCGCGCCTGGAGTCCCGGCCGGCCGATGCCGATGTCGCGCGGCAGGAACCGCGTCGGCAGGCCGCCCTCCACGATCGCCAGGATGCCGCCGGGTGCCAGGTGCCGGGCGCAGGCGGCCAGGGCGGCGCGCTGGTCGCCGAGGTGGTGCAGGCTGCGGCTGGCCCAGAGCAGGTCGGCGGGGTGGTCCAGGTCGCCGAGGACGCCGGGCAGGTCACCGGCCAGGGTGTCGAACCGGTCGGCGAGCCCGAGGCGGGCGGCGCGGGCGCGGGCCCGCTCCAGCAGCGGCTCCGAGCCGTCGACGGCGACGACCCGGGCGCCGGGGAAGGTCTCGGCGAGCAGGCAGGACACGACGCCGGGTCCGCTGCCCGCGTCGACGACCAGGCCGGGGGCCGTCCGCTGCTTCGCCAGCCAGGCCAGGGCCCGCTCGTACAGGGGCGCGAACAACTCGGCGCCCGCCTCCAGCAGCGGGGCCATCTCGCCCCAGTCGATGTCGGCGTGGTCGTGACTGTGTCCGTGGCCGTGGCCGTGGCCCTGGCTCTTGTGGTCGTGGTGACCGTGCTGGTGGTCGGGGTGGTGCTCGTGCGCCATGGGGTCAGCCTCTCCTCCGGGTGCCGCCAGCGTGCGACGGCGCACCGGAGGGGGCAAGCCGTGTTGCCGAAGCGGCAAACACGGCAAGCGGTGCTCGCGCTCGCGGCAGGCCTCCTCGCGGGCACAGCGCCCGCGCCGGCGGCCGGCCCCGCACCGGTGGCGGCGGCCGCCGACACGTACTCCTGGAAGAACGCCCGCACCGACGGCGGCGGCCTCGTCCCCGGCATCGTCCTGGGACGGCTGGGGGCACACGGGCGTGATGGGCCCCGCGTCCGGCTCCGTCGACCCGGACCGGGTGCCCGCGGCGGCCGGCACGTGCACCAACGGCCGGGACCCCGGCAACGGCGCGTGGTTACGGCGGTATGCCACCGCCACCGGCGTGTGGACGGACACCAGCCCGGTCGCGGAGTCCGGCACCTGCTACGGGTTCAGCGGCCCCGCGCGCGTCCTCAGGTGGCCTTGCGGAACGCGCGGAGGGTGAACCACGGGTCGGGGCGGGGGCGGTCCTGGTCGGGGAGGCCGGCGAGGCGGGCGGCGAAGCCGTCGGCGAGGGGGTGGCCGGGCGGCAGCGTGACGAACCAGCCGCGGTGCAGGTCGGCGATGGTGCGGCGGGGACTGCGGCCCTGTCCCCGGCCCCGGAAGCGGGTGGCTCCGGCGGGCCGCAGGCCGTGTTCGGCGGCGTACGACTCGACCGCCGGTGCCGTGTCCACGGCCGGGGTGCGCGGGCGGGAGGCGAGGACGGCGTCGATGTCGCTGCCGACGTTGTGGGCGGCGGCCTTGTCGACCGTCGTGACGTGGACGCCGCCCGGGCGCAGCACCCGGGCGCACTCGGCGACGACGGCCCCGACCTGCTCCGGCCGTGGCAGCAGATGCAGCAGCCACACGGTGGAGACGGCGTCGAAGAACCCGTCCGGGAACGGCAGCCGGCGGCAGTCCGCGATCACCACGGCACCGGGCAGGCGGGCGGCGGCGCGCCGGGCCATGGCGTACGTCAGGTCGGCGCCCGTCACCCGCGTCCCGGGCCGGGCGGCCGCGAGGTGCCGGGTGACGATGCCGGTGCCGCAGGCCACGTCGAGCAGACTGCGCGTGTGCCGCGGCACGAGGCGCAGCACGCCCCGCGCGGCGGCCGCCGCCCTGGGCTCGCCGCCCCGGGAGGCGTCGTAGCGCTCGGCCTCGTCGGTGTAGTCCAGCACCGGGCGCTCAGCGGGCGCCGTGCGCCAGGGCGAGTGCCTCCACCCGTCCGGCGAGCGCGAAGTCCGCCGCGGTCACCTTGCCGCCCGCGCAGTGCGTGGTGACCGTCAGGGAGACGGTGCGGTAGCCGAGGGTGAGGTCGGAGTGGTGGTCGAGTTCCTCCTGGACCTGGGCGATGTGCACGACCAGGGCGGTGGCGGCGAGGTGCGAGCCGAGCCGGTAGGAACGGGTGAGCCGGTCCCCGTCGAGCGACCAGCCGGACAGCTCCGCCAGCCGGTCCTCGATCTCCTTCTGCGACAGCGGTGCGGCGGGCATCTGGATCGCTCCCCTCGTGGACGGCGGGTACCCGTTCAGCGTGCCACAGGCGGGGCGGCGGCCGCCCCGCCTCGTCCGGCGGCGTCCGCTCGGCTACGGTCGGGCCCATGAGCCTGCTGTCGTCCGCGCCCGCCGTCACCCCCGCCGGCCCCGGCGTCGGCCCGCTGCTGCGGGCCTGGCGGGAGGAACGGCGGGTCAGCCAGCTGGAGCTGGCGCTGCGCGCGGGTTCGTCCGCGCGCCACATCAGCTTCGTCGAGACGGGCCGCTCGCGCCCCAGCGAGGAGATGGTCCTGAAGCTGGCCGAGCACCTGGACGTCCCGGTGCGCGAGCGCAACGCGCTGCTGCTGGCGGCCGGTTACGCCCCGCGCTATCCGCAGACGCCGCTGGACGACCCGGCGATGGACGCCGTGCGCGAGGGCCTGGAGCGGCTGATCCAGGGTCACGAGCCCTACCCGGCGCTCGTGGTGGACGCGACGTACCGCGTGCTGGCCGCCAACCGGGGCATCACCATGCTGCTGGAGGGCCTGCCCGAGTCGCTGCTCGGCCCGGAGCCGAACGCGATGCGGCTGACGCTGCACCCCGAGGGGCTGGCGCCGCGGATCCGCAACTTCGCCGAGTGGCGCGGGCATCTGCTCGCCCAGATGGAGCGGCAGATCGCGCTGCGCCGCTCGGCGGAGCTGCGCGCGCTGTACGAGGAGGTGGCCGCCTACCCGGCGCCCGAGACGGGCCCGGCCGGCGGCGAACCGGCCGGGCCCGTCTGCTCCTTCGCGCTGCCGGTCCGCATCGAGCACGACGGCCGGATCCTGTCGTTCGTCTCGTCGATCGCCACCTTCAACACGCCCATGGACGTGACCGTCGCCGAGCTGGCCGTCGAGACCCTGCTCCCGGCCGACCCGGCGACGGCCGGGTACCTTCACGCGCTGCTGCCCTGACGCGCCCTCAGCGCCGCGTACTGCAACGCGGCGAACCCGGCCACGGCCAGGGCCTGGAGCACGCCCCACACCGCGCCCGCGGTGCTCGGCGCGAGCCACAGGGCGAGCGCGAGGAGGCTGAGCACCGCCCAGGCGAGGTTGGCCTCGATCACCGCCCGCACGGGCAGCGCCGCCGGCCGGGGCCGGGCGGCGAGCACGCCGACGGCCGCCGCGTACGCGGCGAGCACGGCGCCGAGCACCGCCGGCAGTGCGGAGTCCACGCCGAGGAGCCGCCCGAGCGGGCCGGCGGCGACGAGGTAGGCGACGCCGTTCGCCCCGGTCACCACCGCGTCCAGCGCGAGGAAGCGGCGGAGCGCGGTCTGCGGCTCGGTGGTGCGGGCGAGAGCGGCGAGCTGAAGTGCGGACATGGCGGATCACCCTCCGTCGAGGTCGAAGTCGAAGTCGAGGTCAAGGTCGCGGTCGAGTCCGAGGCCGCGTGCGCGTTCCGGGCGGCCGAGGTGGGCCGGACCGGGGCCGGGGCCGGGGTCGGGGTCGGGCGGCCGGGTGCCGGGCCGGAGTGCGCCGGTCCGGCACCCGGTGGGACCACGATGGCCCGCCCGGGCGGGCGGGTCGATTACCTCCGGCGTCATGGCCGCGGCGGACCGGGTGGCGCAGGCCGCACCGCCGAACCCGTGAGAGCGCAAGCGGAACATGGCACACTGCACGCATGCTTTCGGCGCGTAGGGGAGGCGTGGCGTGAGTGAACGGCGGGCCGCGCCCACCGTGGGCCAGGTGGTCCTGGGCAAGCGGCTGCAGGAATTGCGCGAGGCGGCCGGACTCAAACGCGAGGAGGCCGCGCGTGTGCTGCGCGTGGCCCCGGCGACGGTGCGGCGGATGGAGACGGCCGAGGTCGCGCTCAGGATCCCGTATCTGCAGATCCTGCTGCCCGCCTACGGTGTCCCCGAGGCGGAGGTGACGGCGTTCGTCACGCTGGCCGAGGAGGCGAACCGGCCGGGCTGGTGGCAGCGGTTCAGCGACGTGCTGCCGGACTGGTTCAGCGTGTTCGTCAGCCTGGAGGGCGCCGCGCGGATGATCCGCTCCTACGAGCCGCACTTCGTGCCCGGGCTGCTGCAGACCGAGGACTACGCCCGTGCGGTGCTCGACGCCGGGACGATCGGGCAGTCCGGCGGCAAGGAGATGATCGAGCGGCACGTCTCGCTGCGCCTGGCCCGTCAGGAGCTGCTGCGCCGCCCCGACGCGCCCCACCTGTGGGTGATCATGGACGAGACGGTGCTGCGCCGGCCGGTCAGCACCCGCCAGGAGGTCATGGGCGCCCAGCTGGACCGGCTGCTGGAGGCCGCCGAGAGCGACCGGATCACCCTCCAGGTCGCCGAGTTCGTCACCGGTCCGCACCCGGGGACGTACGCCCCCTTCTCGCTGTTCCGCTTCGCCGAGCCGGAGCTGCCGGACATGGTCTTCACCGAGTACCTGACCGGCGCGCTGTACCTCGACTCCCGCGCCGAGGTCTCCGCGCACCTGGAGGTGCTGGACCACATGACCGCGCACGCCGCGTCGCCGCAGCGCACCAAGAAGCTGCTGCGGGAGTACCGCGGCGACCTCTGAACCCGGCCCGCCGACCGGACCGGCCGGCCGGCAAGGCGCTGCCCCTAGTCGACCCGGACGCCCACCAGGCAGGTGTCGTCGTCCGTGTCCGACCTGCTGTACGTCAGCAGCCGGTCCAGCTGCTGGTCCAGGGTCCTCGGCGCGGTGCGGGCCGTGGTCAGCAGATGGGTCAGCGACTCCTCCACGGAGCGGTCCCGGCGTTCGACGAGGCCGTCGGTGTACATCAGCAGCGTGTCGTCGGGCGCCAGTTGCACCTCGGCCTCCTCGTACACCGCCTCGGGCACGGCACCCAGCAGGATGCCCTTGACCAGCGGCAGCGGGGCGGCGTCCGGGCCGCGTACCAGCACGGGCGGCAGGTGACCCGCCCGGGCCCAGCGCAGGGTGCGCCGGCCGGGGTCGTACAGGCCGCACACCGCCGTCGCGGTGACCGCGCCGGTGAGGTGGTGCGCCACGATGTTCAGCCAGGACAGCAGCTGGCCCGGTCCGGCACCGGTGACCGCCAGGCCCCGCAGCGCGTTGCGCAGCACGACCATGCTGGTGGCCGCCTCGATGCCGTGGCCGGCCACGTCGCCCACGCACAGCAGCACCCGCCGCGACGGCAGCACCACGGCGTCGTACCAGTCGCCGCCGACCAGTTGCTCCGTCTCGGCCGGCCGGTAGCGTACCGCGACCTCCAGGCCGGGCATCTGCAGCGGCGCCTGCGCCGGGGGCATGATGGCGTGCTGCAACTGCAGCGCCAGCCGGTTGCGTTCGGCGGCCTGCTGCTCGGTGTGGGCGAGCTGGTCGCGGGTGGCGGCCAGCGCCACCTCCGTCCAGTGCTGGGCCGAGATGTCCTGGTAGGCGCCGCGGACCACGAACAGCCGGCCGTCGGTGTCGAGGACCGGCTCGGCGACCACCCGGAGGTGGCGGTTGACCCCGTCGGGCCGCTGCAGCCGGAAGGCCGCGGAGGCGGGCCGCCGGTGGTGCAGCAGCGTGCGCAGGAACCGGCCGATGGTCACCGCGTCGTCCGGGTGGGCGTGCGCGGGCAGGTCCTCCAGCGGCACCGGCGGACTGGTGGCGGACCGGCCGTACAGGTCGAACATCTGGCTGTTCCAGCTGATCTGGCCGGTCAGCAGGTTCTCCTCGAAGCCGCCGATCCGGCCGAGGCGCTGGGCGTGCTGGAGCAGGCTGGCCAGCCGGGCCGCCTCGTCCTCGATGCGCCAGATGAGCAGCACGCTGTTGCCGTGCCGGCTGATGCTGATGTCCGCCACCGCCGACAGCGGCACCTGGTCGACCAGCGCGGTCAGGTGCATGTGCCGGGCCCGGAACGGCTCGCCGGTGGCGTACACCCGCTCGATGCGCTGGAACAGCTCGCTGTCCCCGGCCGTCATCGGGTACGCCTCCAGCAGCAGCGCCCCGCTCACCACCGCCCGGGGCCGGCCCGCGGGGTCGAGGAAGCGGGTGTTGACGTGCTGGATGCGGAAGTCCGCCAGCTGCCCGGAGTCGTCCACGTGCGGCACCAGGACCAGGGCGGGGTCGTGCAGGCCGTCGGCGAGCTCGGTGAGTTCCGCGGCGTCCGGCAGCACCCGGGGCTCCGGCACCGCCTCGGCGCGCGGCGTGTACGTCTCCAGGGTGTGGGCGCACAGCTCCGCGAGCGCCTCCACCTGGCGCACGACCTGGGGCGGCTGCGGCTCCAGCGGGCCCGGCCAGGCGATCTCCAGCACGCCGTGGATGCGCCCCCCGGTGCCGGCGGGCACGGCCACGCGGCCGCCGTCCGGGTACACCTGCCGGCCGACCGTGGGCAGCCCGGTCTCGGCCAGCGACGTGATCCACTGGCCGCTGCGCTCGGCGAGCCCGCGGCGCGCCACCGTGGTCACGTCCGGCGGCACGTACCGCCAGCGGGACGCCTCGGTCGCGGAGAACCCGGCACTGCCCGCCAGGGTCAGCGAACCGTCCGTTCCGGCGGCCCACACGGCCACGGCCACCGCGCCCAGCGGGCGCAGCGCGTGCTCCAGCAGCGAGTCGGCGACGGCCTGCGCGTCGGACGCGGCGAGCGCCCCGCTCTCGGCGGCGCGCAGCCGTACGGCGGCCGCGTCGCGCTCCGCCGCGCCGAGGCCGGTGGCGGCCGCCAGGAAGGCGTCGGTGACCTCCGACATCCGGTCGCGGGCGGCCTGGTTGATGACCTCGACGGCGAACTCCAGCGGCGTGACCCGGGCCTGCTCGGTCAGCTCCGCGAGCTGCCGGGCGGCCTGTGCCGGGCCGCAGCCGAGCCGTTCGACCAGGATGCCCTTGGCGAGCTCGATCAGGGCCCGTCCCTCCGCCTCGGCCTGGGCCGCCCGCACCTCCCGCCGCAGCCGCTCGACCGTCGCGGCGAGCCTGCCGACCGGGGAGGTCGGGGAGGCCTCGGCCGGATCGCCGTCCGCCGCCGCGCCGGGTCCGTCCGGCGCCGCCGCGGCGGCG